>DJPE01000012.1:40570-41007 GCA_002439705.1 Christensenella sp. UBA6420 | reverse complement strand
AAAAATCCCGCATAACGAGTGGGCGGAGTCGCTAGGTCGGAAATGTGTTTAATATTCCTGTAATTTTGAAAAATATCGAAATATGCGGTCGCTCGGAAATTCGGGTTTTCGTTCGAAAAGGCACGTTTCACGGCGAGTGGCGGGACGCGGTGAAACAATTTATTGACGAAGTTCGTTCTGCTGTGATATTATTTATAAAGTAAAAAATGTAAAATACTGAAAAAGGAAATTTTTATGGTAGGAATAGTGGTGGCGATGCCGACCGAGGCGGCGCCGTTTTTGAGAAACGGGGTCGAGAGCGAAACCGAAGTTTGCGGGAAGCGTTTTTATAAGCTTGCGGGGGCGGACGCGGTACTCGTAGCGTGCGGAATAGGCAAGGTGAACGCGGCATATTCGACCACGCTTTTAATCGACCGTTATTCTCCCGACGTTATACT
>DJPE01000012.1:40134-40529 GCA_002439705.1 Christensenella sp. UBA6420 | reverse complement strand
AACTGCGGCGTAAGCGGCGGGCTTTCGTCGGCGGAGAGAGCGGATTTACCCGAAGTGAAAATTCTCGACGTTATTGTGGCGACGGGGTGCGTACAGCACGACGTGGACACTTCTCCGATAGGCGACCCGAAAGGACTCGTAAGCACGGTCAATATGATAGTTTTCCCGACCGACAAGGAAGCGAGCGAAATTATTAAATCTTCCTGCGAATGTAAGGAAGGTATCTGCGCGAGCGGAGAGCAGTTCGTCGCGTCGCACGAAAGGAAAGAAGAGATAATAAGTTTGTTTAACGCGATAGCCTGCGATATGGAGAGCGGAGCGGTGGCTCAGTGCGCCTACATTGCGGGAAAAAAGTACGTTTGCGTGAGATGCGTATCCGATTGCGGAGACGGTCG
>DJPE01000012.1:32757-40117 GCA_002439705.1 Christensenella sp. UBA6420 | reverse complement strand
GCGCCCGAAGATTACGGCAGGTTTTGCAAGGAAGCCGCCGAGAAAATATACGAAGCGGTCGTACCGCTTATCTATAAACGATAAAAAGAAGGAACGTTATTATGCCAAAGAAAAGTCTTAACGAAAAGACAAAGAAGTTTTTTGCAGACAGAAGAAAAGTCGACTATATTGCGATAATAATCGATGTGTTGTTGTTCATAGGGGTGCTGAGCCTTGTGTATTGGCTCGACGGAATGAACAAGGGCGTCGATTTCAAAGCAAATTATTGGCGTACGCTCGTAGTCGGAATACCCTGTCTTGTCACGACGATACTTATAATGTACTTTTTCAACATCTACCGTATCGTATGGAAGTACGCGGGTATGATGGAACTGCTCCGTCTTATCATAGTCGGGGTAATAAGCCTTGCTTTCGGCGTTTTGTACAGGGGTTTGTTTACATACGTAGGCGACGTGGTGGCGATAGACCCGTCGGGACACGTCATAAGGGAATTTAACGTTCACCTGCTCGTTATCGTATGTACTTATTTCGGATTTTTCGCGATAGGTGCGTTATACAGGTTGACTTTACGCCTTATAGTCGCGGTAAGACACAGACTGCACTTAAAGGACGCGTACGCACCCGACAAAGTTCACAGAGTAATAGTTTACGGCGCGGGATACACGGGAGCTTCGCTCATAAAGAGATTTTTGGAGAACCCGAAAGACGGATACGTTCCCGTAGCGATAATCGATGACGATGAAGAGAAGAAAGGGGAAATAATAAGTAATATTCCCGTCGAAGGTGGGAGAGAAGAGATAGAAAGGGTAATAAAGGAATTCGACGCCGACGTAATAGCGATAGCGATTACCGAAGTGACGAGAGTTCAGCTCCGTTCCATATTCGACTACATCAAGAAATACGACGTAAGGATAATGATAGCCACGGGCATAAAGGACGCCAACAGCGAACTCAATTCCGACACGATCAGCATAAGAAATATAAAAATCGAGGACCTTCTGCACCGCGACGAACATACTATGGATAAGAAACTTATCGACGCCTTCATAAAGGACAAGGTAGTTATGGTCACGGGCGGCGCGGGAAGTATCGGAAGCGAGCTTTGCCGTCAGGTACTGCATTACGGGTGCAAACTTCTCGTAATCTTCGAACGCCACGAGAACGGAATGTTCGACTTTAACGAAGAGTTGAAAAAGACTTACGACAGGAACAGATACGTTCTGGAAATAGGCTCGGTACGCGACAGACAGAAATTAAGAGAAGTTATGGAAACGTACAAACCCGACGTAGTGTTCCATGCGGCGGCGTACAAACACGTACCTATGATGGAAATATCCGCCGACGAAAGCGTCAAAAACAACGTGTTCGGCACGAAGAACGTAATAGAACAATGTAACGAAAGCGGAGTTAAGAAATTTATTTTAATTTCCACCGACAAGGCGATTAACCCCGCCAACGTAATGGGCGCTACCAAGAGAGCGGCGGAACTTTGTTTGCAGAACGCGTCGAAGACTTCGAAAACGCAGCTTGCGGCGGTTCGTTTCGGCAACGTACTCGGAAGCTCGGGCAGCGTAATACCTACCTTCATAAGGCAGATTAACGAAGGCGGACCCGTCACGGTAACCGACAGAGAAATGAAACGTTACTTTATGACGATACCCGAAGCGGTAAGGCTGGTTTTGCAGGCGGGAGCTTTGGCGAACGGCGGCGAAGTGTTCGTTCTCGATATGGGACAGCCCGTGTACATTTACGATCTGGCGAAAGACCTTATCCGCATGTCGGGACAAATCCCCGGTAAAGATATAGAGATAAAAATAACCGGTTTACGCCCCGGAGAAAAACTTTTCGAAGAGTTGCAATACGGCGACGAGAACGTGGACAAAACCACGCACAAGGATATATTTATCTGCAAGTTGTCCGATATAGACGGGGAATATCTCGCCGAAAAACTCGCCGAACTCAAAGAAGCGAGCGAAAAAGGCGACAAAATTCTTACCGAAAAGTATCTGTTCGAGTTAGTTCCGAGCGAATACAGAAAGGAACACAACAACAAGAACGCGAGAGTTTAGGAGACAAGATGAAACATTTTGGAACCGACGGAATCCGCTGTAAAGAAAACCTGTTTACCGAAGAGTATCTTACGAGAATATCGGAAGGGATAGCCTGCTTGCCCCGCTGCGAAAAGGTTATTATCGGGCGCGACCCGAGAGAAAGCGGACCGCGGATAGAAAACACGATGGCGGAAGTTTTGTCCGACTGCGGCAAAACCGTGCTTCTCGCGGGAATGGTACCCACGCCCGTGCTTGCGTTTTTAACCAAAAAACACGGTTGCGACTACGGAATAATGCTGTCGGCGAGCCATAATCCGCCCGAATACAACGGCGTAAAGCTGTTTTCCGCCGAAGGGAATAAGGTTTCGGAAGAAATCGAACTCAAAGTGGAAGAGTATATAGACGGCGATAAGAAAACCGAACGCTCAGGCGGAGGCAAGGTAGAAAAAGTCCGCGACGGCGGGAAAGAATATATAAAATACCTTTTGAAAAAAGTCAATCCCGTACGCCTTAAAGGAGTAAAGATAGCTCTCGATACGGCGAACGGCGCCACGAGCGTAATAGCCCCCGAAATTTTCAGAGAAGCAGGCGCGGAAGTCGACGCTTACTTTACCGATACCGACGGAAAGGAAATAAACGAAAACTGCGGAGCGACCGTACCCGCAACCTTGCTTAAAATTATGGAAAAGGGCGATTACGACATAGGGTTTTCTTACGACGGCGACGGCGACAGAGTAATGTGCGTTCAGGGCGGCAAAATTTATAACGGCGACCACCTTATGTACGTTCATTGCAAGGATATGAAGACAAAAGGGAAATTAGTCGACGACACGATGGTAGGCACGGTAATGAGCAATCTCGGCACCGAAGCCGCTTGCAAAAAGGCGGGAATAAACTTAGTACGCACGGCGGTAGGCGACAAGTGCGTTTTCCGCGAGATGGAAAAACACGGTTACAACGTGGGCGGAGAAGAAAGCGGACATATAATTTTTACCGACTATATGCCGACGGGCGACGGAATATTAGCTTCGCTCCTTACGGCGGAACTTAACGAAGTCACTCCGCTAAGCGTAGCCGACGACATTAAGGAATATCCGTCGGCAAGCGACTGCGTAATCTGCGACAAGGCGGCGGTAAATAAATTCCGTACCGACGCGGAAATAAAAAATTATATAGACAATGTAGATAAGGAATACCGCACGGTAATAAGACCGAGCGGAACCGAACCGAAGATAAGGATTCTCGTCGAAGCCGAGAGTATGGAAAAGGCGAAGAAAAAATGCGCCGAAATCAAAAAATTTATCGAGGAGAAAGTATTATGAAAGTTTTTAGATTCAAGGAAGAAAGATTTGCGCACGTCAGCGTATCCGGGCGTTCGCTTAAAGGAATTCAGGACTATTTTCTTAAAGACGTCACCGAGATAGAATCGGAAAAGGATATACCCGAAAATATCGACGGATACTATTGCGTACTCTATAACGACACTCCGCTCGTCAACGACGAATTTCTTAACGACATCGAAGAAGTCAGCAGGGGCTTGAAGACCTGCTACAAGATAGGCGACGGATACGTCACTTACAAAGGTTATAAAGGCGAATATAAGCAGTGCGAAAATATCTTTGCTTTTCAGGTGAAGACGCTCGCCGACGTAGGGGTAATCAACACCCACATGAAAGACTACGTTATGGCAAAATACGTCGACAGGAACGTACTTATGTACGACCCCGCCACTACATATATAGACCTTGACGTAACCATAGAAGACGGCGCGATTATTCACCCGATGGTATCGTTAAGGGGTAAGACCTATATTCATAAAAACGCAGTTGTGTTTCCCCATTGCGAACTTATAGATACCGAAGTCGGCGAAAACGTGGATATCCGTTCCACCTACGCGTTGGAAGCGAAGATAGGCGACAACACCACCGTAGGACCGTTCGCTTGCCTTAGAAAAGGAGCTAACATAGGAGCGTGCTGCCGTGTGGGCGACTTCGTGGAAATAAAGAACAGTAATATAAGCGACGGCGTAAAGATGGCGCACCTTGCGTACGTAGGCGACAGCGACGTCGGCGAAAACACCAACATAGGCTGCGGAAGCGTGTTCGCTAACTACAACGGGGTATCGAAGAACAGATGCAAGGTCGGCAGCAACGTGTTTATCGGAGCCAACACTAACTTAGTCGCTCCCGTCACCGTCAATAACGGAGCGTTCATTGCGGCGGGCAGCACCATTACGCAGGATATCCCCGAAGGGAATATGTGCATAGCTCGTTCCCGTCAGGTGTTCAAACCGAACTGGGAAAGAAAATAATCCGATGGAAGCCAAGGTAGAAGACTGTTTATCGGCGGTAAGTTTATTCGATATAGACGCCGCCGTAAAGGAATGTAAAAGAATAGGTTGCGGTCATATAAACGCAACTTTTCTTTGCGTTACGGACAAAGGTAAGTTCACCTTGCAGAAACTCGACACCGCTATTTTCAGTTCCGTCGATAAGATGATGGAAAATATAACGGCAGTCACCGCCCACGTTGCGAAAAAGGGCGGAAATACCGTCGTTCCCGTAAAGGCGAAAGACGGAAAAAAGTTCGTAGAATATAAAGGCGGAACGTACAGGCTTATGACCTACGCCGACGGCGAAATTAAAGAAAGAATAACAAATCCGTCGGATATGGAAATAGTCGGTAAGGGCTTCGGTAAGTTTCAGGAATACTTACGGGATTTCGACGGCGTTCTGTACGACACGATACCCGATTTTCACAACACCCCGAAAAGATACGCCGATTTTATTAAAGCCGCTTCCGTTCCGAGCGAAAGACGAAAAAGGGCGGAAACTCTTATCGAAAGATACGCGGGGTATAAAAAACTGTGCGACGTCGTGGAAAAGCCGTTAAGGAAAGGAGAAATTCCTTACAGAGTCACCCATAACGACACGAAAATAAACAATCTCGTCATAGGAAGCGACGGTTCTCTTACCGTAATAGACCTTGATACCGTTATGAAAGGGAGTCTACTGTACGACTTCGGCGACGCGATAAGGTCGGGCGGCACGACTCGTCCCGAAGACAGCCCCGAAATAGGGGAAGTTAAAGCCGACCCCGAGTTTTACGAAGCGTTCTGCAAAGGTTTTTTGACGAACAATCTCGAAGTCACCGACAAAGAAAGAAGTCTTTTGCCGATAAGCGCGTTTTTGTATACCTACGAGTGCGGGATGAGATTTTTGGCGGATTTCCTTGAAAACGATATTTATTTCGGTGCGAAATACCCCGAACACAACTTAGTCCGCGCGGAAAATCAGTTGGTTCTGGCGGAAGACGTACTTAAAAAACTCGATTTATTCACAAGGATTACCGATGGATTTTTCAAATAAAATTTTCCGCTTCGACGGAGAAAAATTTTTCTTAAAAGATACCAGAACGGGAAAACCGAGCAAAAAAACTTTATTCTATGCCGAAGAAAACGGCGACGTTTTCCGTTTTCGGTTCGAGTGCAAGGAAGACTATTTTTATCCCAGACATTTTAATTACAACGACTCCCTTTACGACGGCGATATCGTGGAGCTTATGATTACGCTCGGCGACAAAGGAAGGTATCTTGAAATCGAATGTAATTATAATAACGCCGACTATTGCGTCCTTGTAAACAACCGCGACGGAGAAGGAGATATAGTAATTACGCCCCTTAAAGAAAACGTTATAAAAAGTCGCGTGGAAACGCTTGCCGACGGCTGGGCTTGTGATATAATACTGAGTGTAAAGGAGTTGAAAAAAATAGGGTTCTGTAATCCCTTTTACTTCAACGCCCACAGGCAGGACTACGACGAAACGGGGTATCTCAATCTCTACTCCCTGAGTCCTACGTTCTGCGACAAGTTTCATAAAACAAACGCCTTTTTACGGGCGGAAATAAAGGAGGATATATGAAAATACTCGTGACCGGCGGCGCCGGATATATAGCCAGCCATACCAACGTGCTTTTACTCGAACGCGGGTATGAAGTAGTAGCTCTCGACAATCTGGTAAACAGTTGCGAAGAGAGTATAAAGAGAGTGGAAGAACTTACCGGGAAGAAAATAAAATTCTATCGCGGCGATTGCAGAGATAAAGAACTTCTCGACAGAGTTTTCACCGAAAACGATATTTACGCGGTAATACACTTCGCGGGACTCAAAGCGGTGGGCGAAAGCTGCGCTCATCCTGCCATGTACTATGAAAATAACCTTATGAGCAACCTTGCTTTGGTGGACGTAATGACGAAACACAACTGTAAAAGACTCGTCTTCTCGTCGTCGGCTACCGTCTACGGTAACCCGAAAAAACTTCCCCTTACCGAAGATATGCCTATGGGCGAAGTGACCAATCCGTACGGCGCGACCAAACTTATGGGCGAGAGAATGCTCATCGACATTCAGAAAGCCGACCCCGAATGGCACATAATGCTCCTCAGGTACTTCAACCCCGTCGGAGCGCACGCCAGCGGAAGAATAGGCGAAGACCCGAAAGGTATCCCCAACAATCTTATGCCGTATATAAGTCAGGTGGCGGTAGGAAAACGCGAATGTCTCAGCGTGTTCGGCGACGACTACGATACCCCCGACGGAACCGGCGTACGCGACTATATCCACGTAGTCGACCTTGCCGAAGCCCACATAAAGGCTCTCGAACATATCGAAGATTACGGCGTGGGAATATTCAATATCGGCACGGGAGTAGGCTACTCCGTTCTCGATATGGTAAAAGCTTTTAGTAAAGCCTGCGGAAAAGAAATCCCCTATAAGATAGTACCCCGCCGCCCCGGCGACGTCGCCGCATGCTACGCCAACGGAGATAAAGCCGAAAAAGAATTAGGCTTCAAAGCGAAACTTACCTTGGACGATATGTGTAGGGACACCTGGAATTGGCAGTCGCATAACCCGTCGGGATATAAGAATTAGACGAATTTTCAACCGACCACTCGTTATGCGGGACTTTTCCGCAGTCGTAAGACTTTGTGCGGTAAAAATTTTGCCCGTGTAAGTCGGACTCATAAGGAAGCAAGACAATCCGTCTTGCTTTTTTATTACGAATTTTCGCCGCAAGCGAAACGAATTTATCGTGCGACGATAACGAATTGTCACTGCGTGACGCGAATTTCGCAAGCAAGTTGCGAGCTAACGGAATTATATATCAAAAAGAAAAATTTATTTCTATCCGCTTAATTTAAGTTTATTCAAGTATTTAGTTTGTAGAGAAAGTCTACCTTCGTTTAAATTCGGATAAGGGGGAACATTATGAGGAAAGGGGTTTATTAAGGGGGCTTGGAGCGATGCCCC
>DJPE01000012.1:0-32694 GCA_002439705.1 Christensenella sp. UBA6420 | reverse complement strand
TGAAAAAGAAAGCGTGTTCGGTCGAGCCGAACTTCGCAACTTGCGGCTCGTGTGTGTCTTTGTTACTTTCCGTTCACGCCGAACAGAAAGTAAAAAGCTAATTTTATAAATAAAAACGGAATAGAACTTCTATCCTACTCCGTCTTAATATTTGTATCCTTAACTCAAAACCAACGGTTTTGAAATTCGCTCACGGCAATGCCGTGAAATTCGCTACCGCAGTGCGGTAAATTCGTTCGGCGTAAGCCGAAATTCGTTTAATACCCGTTAGGGCAATTCACGTCGTTCTTCTATGGGCGGGCGGTAAGGTATTCTTTTATCGCTTTTGCGGCTTTTTTGCCTGCGCCCATGGAAGAGATTACCGTAGCCGCGCCGGTGACCGCGTCGCCGCCTGCAAAGACGCCTTGTTTGGTGGTTGCGCCGTTTTCGTCGGTTACTATACAGCCGCGGCGGTTGGTTTCGAGTCCTGCGGTGGTGTTCTTTATCAGGGGGTTAGGCGAAGTGCCGATAGCCATAATGACGGTGTCCACGGGCAGGGTAAATTCGCTGCCATTTACGGGGACGGGGCTTCTTCTGCCCCTTTCGTCGGGTTCTCCCAATTCCATTTTTATGCAGGTCATGGACTTAACGAAGCCGTTTTTTATATCGCGGATATCTTCGGTATGGTAGGCGTTTATTTCGGTGGGGGCGCACAGGAGCATAAATTCTACGCCTTCTTCCATGGCGTGCTCCACTTCTTCTTTACGGGCGGGAAGCTCGGTAAGCGACCTGCGGTAGACTATATACACTTTTTCCGCGCCCAGACGGAGAGCCGTCCTTGCCGCGTCCATAGCCACGTTGCCGCCGCCGACGACCGCAACTACTCCTCCTTTCATAACGGGGGTATCGGAGTCGTCTTTGTAAGCTTTCATAAGGTTGCTTCTCGTTAAAAATTCGTTGGCGGAGTATACACCTTTATAGCTTTCGCCGGGGATATTCATAAAGTTCGGAAGTCCTGCGCCGCTTCCTATAAACACGGCGGAGTAGCCCTTTTCGAACAGCTCGTCCACGGTGAAAGTTTTGCCGATGACGGCGTTGGTCACGAAGCGTACACCCAAGTTTTTAAGTTTATTCACTTCGTCGGCTACTATCGACTTAGGTAAACGAAATTCGGGTATTCCGTATACCAAAACGCCGCCTTCCTTGTGTAAGGCTTCGTACACGGTGACGTCGAAACCGTCTTTTATTAGGTCTCCCGCGCAGGTTAGTCCGGCAGGACCGCTTCCTACGACGGCTACTGTTAAGCCGTTCTTTTCGGCGACGGTTTCCGCTTTCGTTTTCGCGTGGTCGGCGACGTACCGTTCGAGTCTTCCTATGGCTACGGGGTCTCCCTTTATACCGCGTACGCATTTACTTTCGCATTGCGTTTCCTGCGGGCAGACTCTGCCGCACACGGCGGGCAGGGAAGACGATTCGCTTATGGTAAGGTACGCTCCGTCTATATCGCCCGATTTTATTTTGTCTATAAAGGACGGAATATTTATTCCGACGGGGCAGCCCTGCACGCAAAGGGGCTTTTTACAGTTAAGACAGCGTTGAGCTTCGTTTACCGCCGTTTCGTAATCGTAGCCGAGAGCGACTTCGTCGAAGTTTTTAGCGCGTACTTTCGGGTCTTGCGTGGGCATTTCGTGTTTTTTAAGGCTCATATCGGGCATTTCTATTTAACCTCCTTATTAAGAAGATTACAGGTCTTCTCGTAGGCTCTGCGTTCGAAATCTCTGTACATATTGCCACGGGACATAGCTTCGTCGAAGTCTATTTCGTATCCGTCGAAGTCGGGTCCGTCCACGCATGCGAAAGCGGTGACTTTCTTTCCGTCGCGGTTTAGTGTAAGGCGACAGCCGCCGCACATTCCCGTGCCGTCAATCATAATGGGGTTCATGGAAGCGATACACTTAATTCCGCTGTCTTTAAGGGCGGCTACGACGAATTTCATCATGATAAGGGGTCCTATCGTAATCACCGCGTCGAATTTTTCGGCGGAGATAAGCTCGGTAAGGGGGATACAAACGTTACCTTTACGCCCGTAGCTACCGTCGTCGGTCATTACTTCGAGTCTGTCGGAGCAAGCGGCGAATTCTTCTTCCAGAATAAGAAGTTCCTTACTGCGGAAACCTATTATCGAAGTGACTTTCGCACCTACGGCGTGCAACTTCCGAGCTATCGGAAGAGCTATCGCGCACCCCACGCCGCCGCCGACTACGCATACGTTTTTCATTCCGTCGATTTCCGTTGCGTTACCCAAAGGTCCGACGAAGTCGGGTATAAAGTCGCCTTCGGATTTTTCGTTGAGTTTTTTCGTGGTCGCACCCACTATCTGAAAAATAATCGTAACCGTTCCGTCTTCTCTCGAATATCCCGCTATCGTCAAAGGGATACGTTCTCCCTCTCCGTCCACGCGGAGAATGATAAATTGCCCCGGTTCGGCTTTTCTCGCCACGTCGGGAGCTTTAATCTCCATCATCGTGACGGTAGGGTTAAGTTCTTTCTTCCTTACGATTTCAAACATTTTATCGCCTCATAAAAAGTATTAAAACGAGTATAACATAACAAGCTTTTTCTTAGCAACGGAAAAAGCCGAAATACAGTCATATATATGGTAATTAAAAGGTTAAAATAGGTTAAATATAAGCTACTTGAAAAGACCTATAAGGCAGTCCGCGACGATTTTTTCCATGGCTTCGTAGTTTATGTAGGTGTGTTTGTCGTAGACGCACTCGTGGGCGTAGAACTGAACCACGTTCATCGCAAAATGGATTTTTTCGCGGAGCGATTCGGTCTTATATCCTATCTCGGAAAGTTTTTCGGCAAGGTTTACGGTAATGTTTTCTTCGAGCGTAAGGAATTTTTCTTCCACGTCTTTATCCGTACCCGAAAGGGAATGGAGCACCTGATGGATTTGTTCGTTGGCTCTATGCGTGCGGATAGTCTCGCTAAGGACGTATTTTATCAGAGCGGTGAAGTCGACGGGGTAGGTAAGGTCGTCGGTCATTTCCTTAATGGGGGCGAAAATCTTTTTCAGATAAATATCTATTACGTCGAGAAGGATATCCTTTTTGTTGTTGAAATATCCGTAGATTATTCCTGTAGAAACTCCCGCGCGCTCGGCTATTTCTTTCGTGTTCACGTTATAATATCCCGCCTCGGAAAAAAGTTCGTACGCGGCGGACAAAATCTTGTTCTTCGTTTCTATGGAGCGTTTTTGTTGCGGTTGTCTTACGTCGGGCATTATTCCTCCGCGCTTCGCCGTAAAAAACGGGTTTCGCGCCGTGATTTTCAGGTTCGGTTTGCTGTAAATCGAACTTTATATTCATATTATATATCAAAAAAATTTTTTTGCAAAATCAAATGCCAAAAATTTGAAAATAATGTGAAATAAATTTCATATTTTTTGCTTGACAACGGTTAAGTCGATGAATATAATAAACTTGAAATGTGAAAAGTGTTTCATATTTCTAATATGCAGAGAAAAAATTGAGAGGTGAAAGATGCCGCTAGTTATGGCGCCGGAAGGCAAATCGGTAAGAGTAATCAAGATTCTGACCGACGATAAGTTAAAGAAACATCTTGAAAGTCTTGGAATCACGGTTGATTCCGAAATGACGGTTTTATCGTCGAGCAGCGGGAGCGTAATTTGTCTCGTTAAGGACGGAAGACTTGCTCTCGATAAAGACATGGCAATGAAAATTTTAGTAGCATAAAAATTAAGGAGGCAGAAAAATGAAAGGACTCGACAAATTCGAGATAGGCGAAAGCGGAGTAGTCAAATCGATCGGCGGCGACGGAAAGATAAGACGTCGTCTTTTCGATATGGGCGTGACTCCCGGAGCAAAGATTTACATGCGTAAACGCGCTCCTCTCGGCGACCCCATTGAAGTTACTATAAGGGGGTACGAACTTACTTTGAGAAAAACAGAAGCTGAAGCTGTAACAATGGAGGAAGATAAATGAAATATTTTGCATTAGCAGGTAACCCGAACTGTGGTAAAACTACTTTGTTTAACAGTCTTACGGGTTCTACCGCTCACGTAGGCAACTGGCCCGGCGTAACGGTAGATAAGAGATACGGCGTTTACAAAAAATGCGCCGAACCTATAAGTATCGTGGACTTGCCCGGTATTTATTCTTTGTCGCCGTACACGCCGGAAGAAGTAATCGCCCGTAACTATATTCTGGACGAAAAGCCCGACTGCGTAATAAACATCGTCGACGCAACCAACCTTGAACGTAACCTTTATCTCACCACGCAGATTTTGGAAATGGACGTTCCCGTCGTAATCGCCCTTAACATGATGGACGTACTCGACAAAGCCGGCGACAAGCTCGACGAAAAAGAGTTGGAAAAACGTTTGGGAGTACCCGTCGTTAAGATTTCCGCTCTTAAAGAAGTAGGTCTAGCTGACCTTATGAACAAGGCATACGACGAATGTAAGAAGACGAGAGAAGGCACCACCGTATTGAGCGACAGTGCTTTGGCTCATCTTATCGGCGACGTAAAAATCGCTCTTAAAGGAAACGGCGTAGCCAACCCCTTGTTCCACGCGATCAAGCTCGTCGAAGGCGACGAACTCGAAGTGGGTATGCACAAAGAAGTAGTCGGTATGGTAGACGAATTCAAAAAGACGTTCGACGACGAAGTATTCGGCGGCGACTTCGAAGCTCTCGTAGCCGACGGAAGATACAAATACATATCCAAACACTTCGCTCCCGTACTTAAAAAGCACAGCGAAGGCGCGAAAGTTATTACCAAGTCCGACAAAGCGGATAAAGTTCTTACGCATAAGATTTGGGGTATTCCTATCTTTATCGTAATAATGTTCTTTATTTTCCACCTTACCTTCTCGGAAAACCTTTTCTATCTTAACGGATTTACCGAATCGCAAGCATGGATGCCTTCGTTGGAAAAATTAGGTTACGACATGGATAACTTCGGCGTAAAACTTCTCGCTTGTATTTACGACGGAACGCTATATTCACCGGGCGTCGTAATAAATAATATCTGGAACGATATTATCGTAGGCGAATTGTTTGGACTTATTCAGGGCGCTATCGAAGGCAGCGGCGCGGCTCCTTGGGTGGTAGGACTTATAAACGACGGTATCATCGAAGGTATCGGAGCGGTTCTTTCCTTCTTGCCCCCGATTCTCGTACTGTTCCTGTTCTTCTCCATTTTGGAAGACTCCGGATATATGGCTCGTATAGCCTTCATCCTTGACAGGATGTTCAGAAAGTTCGGTTTGAGCGGAAGATCCTTCCTGCCGATGATAATGGGCTTCGGATGCTCCGTTCCCGCAATGATAAACACCCGTACTCTTGCAGACGAAAAAGAACGTACCGCTACGATAAGAGTTATTCCTTTCTTCTCTTGCGGAGCTAAACTTCCTATCCTTACCGCAGTAAGCGGAGCAATCGTTGCTTACTTCGGAATAGGCGACGCAGGTTTCATTACGTTCTGTATGTATATGCTCGGTATCGTGACCGCAATAGTCACCGTACTCCTCATGAGAAACACCACCTTGAAAGGCGAAACTCCTCCTTTCATTATGGAACTTCCCGCTTATCACGCTCCGCAGTTTAAGAACCTTATGGCTCACTTGTGGGATAAGACCAAGCACTTCGTAAAGAAGGCGTTTACGATAATCTTACTTTCCACCGTGCTTATCTGGGTACTCACTCACTTCAGCTTCGATTGGAGATTATTAGCCGACGAAGAAATCAACGAAAGTATCCTTGCCGGTATAGCAAAACTCGTACAACCCTTGTTCACTCCCTTAGGATTCGGTAGTCAGCTCGGTAAATACGGTTGGGTATTCGCGGTAGCTGCGGTAGCGGGACTTATCGCAAAAGAAAACGTTATCGCCACGTTCTCCACCTTGGCAGCTTGCTTGGTAGCGGCAGTCAACATGGACTTCGGCGGACTCGATATTATGGCTGAAGAAGGCATAGACGCCGTTCAGGCTATGATTATAGCGACCGGCATCACCCCCGCGGCTCTTATCGCTTTCATCGCGTTCAACATGACCACTATCCCGTGCTTTGCGGCGGTAGGTACGGCTAAGGCTGAATTGCAGGATAAGAAACGCTTTAACGGAACCCTTGCTTTCTGGCTCTTGTCTTCTTACATCGTAGGCACTATGGTATATACCATCGGCAGCTGGTGGTGGACGCTCTTCATCTGGCTCGTAGTAATAGCCGCAGTCGTAGCTTACATCGTTCTTAAAAACAAAGGAAAACTCGTATTCAAGTTCCCGGCGAAGAAAGACGGTAAAAAGGCTCTCACCGCTCAGACCTGCGCTACCTGCGAAGGATGCGAACACGAAGGTGAATGTGCTTCCGCTAAAAAGGAAGAAGAAACTAAATAAGGCGCGGAGCGTCCAAAAGGCAGTGCTTTACGTTCCCCGATAAAAAGTAATTCCGTCAAATACATATCTATATCGTTACGAACATTACGGGCGTGACGATATAGAAAGCGGATACTTAAATTAAATCGGGAAACTTACCCGAAAACCATCTCTACCGTACTCAGTACGCCTACGCTTGATTTTCGGTCAAAATCACTACCTTTATGCCACTCCATAAATCAAATAGCATTTAAGTGATATCTCTCTGCAATAAAAAGCGTAGCGGCGAATTTATTTCGCCGCTATGTTTTTTAATAATTATACGATTATTTTTTTGAAGAAGTCCTTTACAGTTAATATGCCGTTACGAAAAATTGCAACAATTTGCAAAAATTTTTCCATAAGATATTTTCTTTAATATGAAACGATAAAAAAGCGGAACGGCGAGATAATTCGCCGTTCCGTTTTTTCTTGGGAGCAAATATATTTTTTAAGCTCCGGGTTTATATGTCAAAGACGAGTTCGTTGTAGATTATTATTTTTTCGCCGCCCTTCAAGGGTAAGGACAGTTCGGGGTTAAGACGGAAGACGGTGTCTTCGTCGGTGTTAAGGGCTTTCGCCACGTCCCATATGGTTTCGCCCGGTTTTACGATATACAGGCTTATGGCGTATTCCGCAGCGGGTTTTTCCGCGCCGGTTTCGATGGAAGAAACGAGTTTTAGTTCGTGTTTGTTTACGCCGCGTACCGATACGCAGATTTCGGCGACGACTTCGATTTCCGTCGCGCTTCTTATCCTTGCGGTAAGGGAAGTTATTTTTACGTCGGGCAGGAACGTGTCGCGGCAGTCGTAGTCGGAAGTAACTGCCGTTGAGAAAGGTACGGCGCATTTTTCCGTCTTCAAGCCGCTTTCGTCGGTGAAGAGTACGACGGAAGTAATAAGACCTTCCACCTTCAATCCGTCGTCGGCGGATACCGCCACGTCGCTTATATACGGAGCGTTTACGCAGAGGACTTCTTCTATTACGTTTTCGCTCTTTACGGTAGCGGAACATTTATCCCTGACCGAACGGAAACAGGAACAGGTGTTTACTACGCTTACGGCTTCTTCCACGGTAAGTTCGTTTGCGGTGGAGTAGCAATCGACTATGCCGTCGATTTCGCATTTTTCGCCCACGGCGTAAATGAATTTTACGTCCACGTCGGTGATAAATACCCGCTCGTCGGTTTCGGTGACGGTAAGGTCGGTCCTTGTCACTCTCGGGTATACGTCTATTACGCTGTCAGCGTTCACTAATTCGGAATTTATTTCCGTAGTGAAAGGTGAAGTAAAACTTTGGGTAACGAAAATGCCGCTGTCGGATACCGCAATTATTCTCGTAATGACGTCGCCGTCTAGCTGAAACGAGCTTGCCGACGGATATACGTTGTTGACGGTGACTACCGTAGAACAGTCTAATATTTTCTTAATGGGCAGGCGAGCTTCGTTGCTGTTGGTTAAGGTGACGGAGTATTCTTCCACGCCCGCCACGTTTTCGATTTCGTACTTTCCGGTGCGGCAGAAGATATTGTCTTTCGGCTCGGTAAGGAAGTTAAGTTCGTTCGTTTTCAAAAACCAACCCGTTATTTCGAGTTCAGCGGTGGCTCTGCCGCCGTTCTTTTCAATGTAGGAACAATCTGCTACGTTTACGCAGACCACGCTTTTTACCGCGGGAGAAAGGTTTTCGTCGGTTACCGACGCGACGCTTTCGACTTTACGAACGGTAAGTTCGTATCCGCCGTCTTCGTCGCAAGTTACCGCTCTGAAAGAAGTGACTAAAGTTATTCTTAATTCCTTGTTAAGTGCTTCCGTGCTTTTTACTTCGCTTACCGCATTGACGCAAACGATACGCCCTTCGACGTCAAGGTCGCAGACCACCGTGTTTTTTACGATAGGCAAAATCTCCTTTGAATTGGAATTGACCGTCTTGTTCATATAACCCCCATTGGAAAATTTCATATTAAACGATATTAACGGAAATCCCGATATATGACTAAAAAAATAAAAAAGGGGAAGAATAGGGCGTATGAGAGAGATATCGCAAGACGTTGACTACACCAAAGCGTTGATAAAGAAAATAACCGGTGTAAATATAAGAATAAAAGTAAACAGGGGCAGGAACAAAACCGAACTCTTATGCGGTATGGTGGAAAACACCTACCCGAAAATCTTTACTTTCCGCACTCCCGACGGAGAACTGAACAGCTTTTCGTACGCGGATATTCTGAGTAATAATATAAGATTTTTGAAATAAGTCCACTTCGTGGAGTTAATTGCCAAACAGAGTTCGGCGTTAAATGCCCTTGCGGGCGTTAATTGCCACTGTGTGGCGTTAATTTCCACTCCTGACGGAGCGGAGTTATGGATACTTTTTTTGAATAAGAAATGGCGTTTATTTGTTCTTTTTTCTTATCCGCAACGCCGAAATCTTCGATTTTGGCAATTCACGCCCGATAGGGCAATTAACTCCACGCAGTGGAAATTAACGCCGAGCTAACGGCTCGGCAATTAACGCCCGTAGGGCAATAAACTAATTCGAGAATATAAAATTATACTTCCCCGTCGCTTTCGGGTAAGAGTACCACTTGTCTTCTTCGTGGGCGGAGTCGTCTCTCGTCATAAGGTAGTCGTGCGAAAGGTATTCGTAGTTTTTATGGGTAGTGCCGGAAGAATTAAGGACGTTACCCCACGTAGTGTCCACCATATACCAGCGGTTGTTTACGCAGACTTTGTTCCAGGCGTGCGCGCCGCCGCTTGCCGTGCCGGAGATTTTCAGCGATTCTATTCCTTCGATTTGCGTAAAGCAAAGGAAAGCCTTGCTGAGTCCGTCGCAGATGGCTACGCGATTTTTGGTCGAGAAATTTTTACCCGACGGAACGTAGCCTAAAACTCCTTCCAGATAAAGACATTCGTAGGAGAAGAATATGCTTTGGTCGTCGACTTCCTGTTTGAGAGTGTTTTCCACGAAATCGTAGTCGTATATTACCGTATTTACCATATAGTCGTAGATATGGTGAATTTTCGTAGGCACGCTGTCCGAGTCGGAGTTAATTAAAGAAAGTATACGCCTTAATTCCGCGTAGATATATTCGGCGTTGCTGCCGGCGACGGGAACGGGCTTGTAGCCTTTCTTTATGGCGAAATAGAGTTGATCGCTGCTCGATACCGATACGGTCTGCGTTCTGTCGTCTATTGCGAAAGTACGGTCGTGTTCGACAGTCGTGTCGTAGTGGGGCGGTTCCGCAGAAGTATAAGCGTTGACGTACATATCCTTGCTGTCGGTCATAAGGTAGGGGTTTACGTCGTAGTAGAAGCGAAGGACGTATTTTCCTATGTTTCCGTCCCGTTCGTAGCTGTAATTGTACGCTGCGGAGTCTTCGAAGGAAGCTACTGCGGACAGAACTTCCGATTCGAACGCCTTATCTTCGGTAAGAGTATCGTCGTAAATTCCCTGGTAGTCGTACGCTATCAGAAATTCCTGTTCGACCTTTTCGTAAGTCACGCCCTTTTCGGCGACTTCGGTAGAGTTCGGACGGAAGATAAGAAGATATGCAAAATATTCGAACATCTCGTATCTCGTCGCGATATACGAGTCTATCGTAGTAAATCCGCCGGGTACGTTGGCTGTGTAAGCGTCGTAATCGGCTTTAGACAGTCCGTCGTAGGATGCGGTGACTTTGTCGGAAGTATTGTTTTTATAGACCGATTTAAGGGAAAGCTCTACCGGGTCGGAATAGTCGTACCCCGCGTTTTCGAGATAGAAAATTCCGTCGCCGTAATAATCTTTATATTCTGTATGCGTCGTATCCGCCGGGTCGTAAACGGTGGTTATATCGTTGTCGTCGGTGACGGAAAGAACGTAGTTTACGTTGTCGGCGTAGTCCCATATAGCGACCATTTTTCCGTCGCGGAAACTTACGGCAAGGGGATTTGCGCTCCCGTAAACCGTCTGTTCGGGAAGTTCGTCTTCGCCGAAGCCCCGAACGTAGCGTATCACCGCGTCTAACCCCGTGATTATGCCGCCCACTACTCCCAAACAACCCGTGAGAGTAAAGCACAGGAGAAGGGATACCGCTATAATTATTACCGAACGTTTGATTTTCATTTCTTTCCCTTATGAAAAAATATATAGTAGGCTTCGCTTTTATTCGACTAAGCCTATATATAGTTTACTATAAAAAATATAAATTGTCTTAAAAAAAGCAAAAAATAAGAGCGGTCAAATCGCATTAGTTTTGAAAAACTTATATTTTTTGCCTTTTACGGCGAAAAAACGCAATTTAACCGCTCAAAAAAATTATTTGATTTTAGTTACTTTGTAACCCGCTTCGGCTATTTTAGCCTTTATTACTTCGTCGCTTACGTCGCAGTCGTTGATTACGGCGGTCTTTTTTGCAAGGTCTACTTCGGCGGAAGTTACTCCTTCGATGCCGAGAAGAGCGGTCTTTACGTGGTTTACGCAATGTTGGCACATCATGCCTTCGATATGAATGGTTTTCATGGTTTTTTCTCCTTGTTTGTTTTTCTTTTTACCGAAAGCGCTCAGACGCAGAGCGTTCAGGACTACGGATACCGAGCTAAGGCTCATACACGCCGCCGCTATCATCGGGTTAAGGACGAGAGTTGTCGATATAGGA
This sequence comes from Christensenella sp. UBA6420, assembly GCA_002439705.1. GTDB lineage: Bacteria > Bacillota > Clostridia > Christensenellales > DTU072 > CAG-1782. The sequence continues at coordinate 21,639 of DJPE01000012.1, read as the reverse complement.
TACAGCACGCCCGCCGCTATAGGGATACCGAGTACGTTGTATCCGAACGCCCAGAACAGGTTTTGTTTTATTACCCGTAAGGTCTGCTTACTTAAATTTATCGCTCTCACAACGTCGGCAAGGCTGTTCTTCACAAGGACTATATCCGCGCTGTCTATCGCTATATCCGTACCCGCTCCGATGGCTATGCCTACGTCGGCTCTCGTAAGAGCGGGGGAGTCGTTTATTCCGTCGCCGACCATAGCGACTTTAAGTCCTTGTTCCTGATAGGTCCTTACCCATTTTTCTTTGTCTGCGGGAAGAACGTCGGAGATATATTCGTCGGTCTGTACTTCCGCAAAGACTTTTTCCGCGCTGCGTTTGTTGTCGCCGGTAAGTATTACCGTCTTTATGCCCATGGCTTTAAGTTCCGCCACCGCTTTCGCCGAATCGGGTTTTACGGGGTCGGAAAGGTCGAGATAGCCTAAATAATCGTTTCCTTCCGCAACGTGTATTACGGTAAACCCGTTCGCTTCGGGTACTTCAACGCCGTTTTCGGTAAGGAAGTTTTTATTCCCGACGTAACAAATTTTTCCGTTTATCTTACCCGAAAGTCCTTTGCCTGCGATTTCCGCAAAGTCTACGGTTTCCAGTGCGGGGACGTTTCTTTCTTCGGCGTAAGCTACGACCGCCGCGCTCAACGGGTGAGAAGACGTTTTTTCCAAAGAATACGCTATCGACAAGCAATGCTCGTCGCCGTAGAAGTTTTCGACGGCGGGGTGTCCTTCCGTTATCGTACCGGTCTTGTCGAAGACGATGCAGTTTATTTTATGCAGTAATTCAAGACTTTCGGCGTTCTTGATAAGAATACCGTTTTCCGCGCCTTTACCCGTGCCGACCATGATAGCTACGGGGGTAGCGAGTCCCAAAGCGCACGGACAGGAAATGACCAGTACGCTTATCGCCATATTGAGAGCGAACGGAAAATCCTTTTTTACGCACATCCATACGATGAAGGTAATAAGGCTTATGCTCATAACGACGGGTACGAACACGCCGCTTATCTTGTCTGCGAGTCGGGAAATGGGAGCTTTCGAAGACGACGCTTCTTCCACGAGTCGAACGATTTTTTTCAGCACGGTGTCTTCGCCGACAGCCGTTACCTTAAATTCTATATATCCGCTTACTACGAGAGTACCGCTTATGGCTTCGTCGCCCAAATTAGCGTCGCGGGGGATACTTTCTCCCGTAATCGTCGAAGTGTCTACGGAAGCCTTACCCGCGGTAATCACGCCGTCGAGCGGTATCCTTTCGCCGGTGGTCACTTTCACTATATCGCCCACTTTGATTTCAGACAGGGGAAGGACGGTTTCTCCGTCGGGAGTCACTACCGTAGCCGTATCGGGAGCCAGACGCAAAAGTTTTTCTATCGCGGCGGTCGTTTTTCCTTTGGAACGCCCTTCGAGAAACTTTCCTAACGTAATAAGGGTAAGTATCATTCCCGCACTCTCGAAGTACATATTGTGCATGAAGGAGTGTACCGTCATGTGGTCGCCTTTTACCGTGCCTACGATTATCATAATAAAGGCGTACAGTCCGTACAGGAACGCAACCCCGCTACCTACCGAAATAAGGGTGTTCATGTTGGGCGAGCCCTTAAACAGCGACTTGGTTCCGTTGGTGAAATAGGAGAAGTTGATTACTATTATGGGAATAGTCAACGCAAGTTGAATTCCCGCAAACAGCACCGGTCTGTCGGTAAGGAAGTTCATCGGTATCCCCATCATACTGCCCATAGCCACTATAAACAGCGGTACTAAGAAGCAGGCGGAGATAATAAGACGATTTTTAAGAGATAAACCTTTTTCTTTCGGTAAAGAAGCGTCGTCTGTGTAAGGAGCCAAGCCGTACCCCGCTTTTTTTACGGCGTCATAGATTATATCGTCGGAGATATTGCCTTCCACTTTTAACGTTCTGGTAAGAAGATTGACTTCCGCTTTCTTTACTTCCGGCAAAACGCTTACCGCTTTTTCTACCCTTGCGGCGCACGCGCTGCAAGACATACCCGTTACTAAAAACTTTTTCATACCGTTAGTATAGCAGTTTTATTAAGTTTAATCAAACGTTTAAGTGACTGCATATTATATAATAATTTTATATTGTATATATAAATTTTATATATTGTTTTATATTGTTTTCGGATCGGACAAAAAGAGCAACGGAGTGTCACAGGTGCGTTGATTTTTCACAAAAACGGAGCGTAGGCGTACTAAGTACGGTAGACGACGTTTTTGTGAAAGCAGCGAAAAACTATGATTTATATCCGCTTCTCGTCATTGTTTGATAGTATACCATTGGGTGAAATTATTTTCTCCCGTTTTTTGCTGCGTAAAGCAATGTGCATGGGATGCTCCGAAAATCAAAAAGGTCTTTACATCGGAACCGATATTTGATAAGATAAAAATATACGATTATTGTATGGAGATGACGTTAATGTACGATATATTGATAAATCCGCATTCGGGTAAGGGCAAGAGCCTTGCCGCATTGAAGACGGTGGAGACCATTCTTACGGGAAAACAAATTCCGTATACCGTCCATCGCACGGCGTATCCCGGACACGCGCAGGAAATCGTGCGGGAACTGAACAAAAAAGACGACTGCAAACTTATAGTAATGGGTGGCGACGGTTCGTTCAACGAAGCCCTTAACGGAATAGAAGATTTTTCTAAAATCACCGTCGGGTTTATCCCTTGCGGCACGGGTAACGATTACGTCAAAGCTACGAATATTCCGAGAGACCCCGCTAAGGCGCTCGAATTTATCCTTAAAGATAACGTAGGGTACACCGATTTTATTCAGCTCGACGACAGAAGGGCTCTGAATACGACGGGAGCGGGTATGGACGTGGACGTGCTGGTCAAGTACGGACAGATGAAAGCCTTTCGCGGCAAGGCTAAATACTACGCCGCTCTTTTATATACCGTTCTGCACCTTCGTTTCCACCGCGTTATTATAGAGCTCGACGGAAGGTCGGAAGAAAAGTCGATAATAATTACTTCTATCTGCAACGGCGTTTATATCGGCGGCGGTATGCCGATAGGACCGGGTTCCGACGTGGACGACGGACTTCTCGACGCGGTAATCGTCAACGAAACGTCGAAGATTAAAGTTCTCAGACTGCTATTGCAATTCCTTAAAGGTAAACACTACGGCAATCCCGTTACGGAGCACGTTCGCTGCAAGGAAATCAAGATTACGTTGTTGGACGACGGAAAGACGCAGGTAGACGGCGAAGTCTACGACAACAAGGTTTTGCACTGCAAAGTCGCGCATAACGTGTTAAAAACTTTCAAATAATAATATTATGGTCAGACTTAACGAAAACAAAGAGATAGTAGAGACCGTCCGCGAAGGGCTGAAAAGGACGGGAGGGTATTGCCCTTGCCGCCGCGAGCGCACCGAAGATTATAAATGTATATGTAAGGAGTTCAGGGAGCAGATAGCCGACCCCGATTTCGAAGGCTATTGCCATTGCTACCTGTACTATAAATCGAAAGATTAACGATAAAACGAGCAAGAACCCGCAAAAAACGGGTTCTTTTTTATTGCGATTAGGTTGATAGCGAGAAAGGAATCAGTACTTTTCTCTTCCGACGAGATAGTCGAGACTCACGTCAAAGATATCGGCTATCATAATGAGCCGGTCGAGGTTCGGTTGGGCGGTTCCGTTCTCGTAACGGACGTAAGACGGCTGAGAAATACCGAGTTTCTGCGCCATCTCGCGTTGCGAGAGGAGATTCTGCTTTCTGAGTTCAGTCAATCTGTTTTTGAATTCCGTCATATCTTCTTACATCTTTATATTGACAATTATATACATATGTAGTACAATATTATTAAATAATAGCGAAATGCTATCAAAAGCAGAGGGAATTATCATGGATAATCAAGGTTTCAATTATTACAAACAATTCGGCATACGCGATTTGCGTGAACACGGCAGAACTATCGGCGTCAAAAGTCCTACCACGTTAAAAAAAGAAGATTTAATTAACGAGATAGTCGCGATAGAATCGGGAGAGAAAGCTCCTTTCTACACCAACATGGGCAGACCGTGTTACAAGACGTTCAACGGCGAAAGCATCCGCGCCGACAGAGAAGAAAAACTGCGCGAAATAGACGAGCTTGCCGAAGAATTCTTAACCAAGGTCAGAGAAATCGTATTGAAAATGTGACGAAAAAACCGCATAGCCGTTAAGGTTACGCGGACTTAGCTTTTTTCGTTACCGATTATTATTTTTCGAAAAGCGTATTCAATAATCGTTCGCTCGGAGAGTATTTTTTGAAAATCACCGAGAACAGCGGCGTTACTATAAAGGACGCCGCCATGCTTACTACGCCTATAAACGGACTGCGACCGATACCCGATTTAAGTATAGCTCCGAAGCTGCCGTTCGGCGTTTGCATTACGCCGAGACCTATTATCATGGCTACGTTTATAATAAGCGTGGTTATTATCGAAGCGTAAACGCCGATTTTATTTATCTTTTTTGAATACAATCCCAAAACGTACGGACCTATAAAGCACCCTGCCAGAAGCCCCCAGCTAAGGCTCATCATCGTGACTATCGCGTCGACTTCTATAATGGCAAGCACCGCGCTTATTGCCACGAACACGAGACACAACACCCGCATAAGAACGGTTACGTTACTGTCGGGAGCTTGTTTTTTTACGTATCCTTTATAAAAATCAACGCTTACGGTGGAAGCGGAAGATAAGGACAAAGAAGCGAGAGTGGACATACTCGCCGAAAAGAGCAATACGAGTATAAGCCCCATAAGAGCGGGCGAAAGGTTATCGGACAGCATTTCGGGTACGAGTCGGTCGAAATTGCCGCCGAGTACGTTCGTAAACTCGTCTTTACTTATAAACAGCGTCACGAGACTCCCCGTAAAGTACGCGCCGCAACCGACGATAAGAGCAAAGATGGTACTTATTACCGCTCCTTTTTTTATCGCCGCGTCGTCTTTTATCGCGTAGAATTTATGTACCGACTGCGGCAGACCCCATATGCCGAAAGAAGTAAGGAGAGTGAGAATAGTTACGTTGAAAGCGGGACTGTCGAGAAAAGTTTTTCCTTCGGGAATTTCCGCCGACGGAATGAATCCTAATCCCGATTCGGTGAGCTTTTTCAACCCTTCTCCGTAGTTTACCGCGTCTTTACCTAACAGAACGAACACGCACGCAAGGATACCCGCTATCATTATTATACCCTGAATAAAGTCGGTAATCGAAGTGGCGAAATACCCGCCGAGAAAGAGATATACGGCTGTTACCGCTGCAAGGATAATTATGCAATACACGGGTTTTAGGTTCATAACTTGCGAGAAAATGTATCCCAAACCTTGATAAACCGACGACGAGTAGGGCAACAAGAAAACGAATATAAGCAAGGACGCCACGAGTTTAAGGTGTTTCGATTCGTACCGTTTTTCGAAAAATTCGGGCATGGTTCTCGCAGATAACGCGACGGTAAATTTTTTCGTGCGTTTAGCTAAAACGAGCCAGGCGGCGAGAGTACCTATCAGCATGTTCCCTATGCCTATCCACACCGAAGACAGACCGAAGTTCCAGCCGAACTTTCCCGCGTACCCTATGAATATTACCGCGCTGAAATAAGTCGCTCCGTAAGCGAACGCGGTGAGCCACCCGCCCACCCCTTTGTTTGCGAACATAAAGTCGTTAAGGGATTTGCTTTTCTTCGCGCTGAATACAGCGACGGCTATAAGAACGGCTATGTACGCGCAGAAAATTACGTATTGCACCGCTTTCGCCGCAGAAATTATCGTAGTCATATGGTCTTCTCCGAAATTTTCGATATAAAGCATTGTATACCATAAACGGCGTTCGGGGCAAGGTAAAATATAGTAAACGGCATAGAAACTGCAAAATCGGAGTGGCATAAAGGTAGTGATTTTGACCGAAAATCGAGCGTAGGCGTACTGAGTACGGTAGAGACGGTTTTCGGGCAAGTTTCCCGTTTTAATAAAAAATCCGTGTTTCCGTTTTTTACGACCGTTTTGAGTTTTTCGAGATTAAGCTCGTTTCGTTAATATTTTTCTCTATCGGGGAACGTAAAGCACTGCTTTTAGGTCGCTCCGCAGGAAAATAGGCATATTGACAACCTGTATGCACTATTATATAATTATTAAATAAAAATATAATCAGGCAAGGTGCGAAAATGATACAGAACGAAATCAAAAAAATTCAAAAATTATTAAACAAAGACGGAAATATCGCCGAACCCGGTTACGCTAAAAGTTTATTATGGGAATACAGCCGCGACGATATCAAAGCAAAAAAGAGCCGCATTAAGGAATGGGACTACTATTATATCGGTAACGACGACTGCGCGTTGTGCCTTACCATAGCGGATATGGGCTTTGTGGGAGCGTTGAGTGCGACGACGATAGATTTTACCGTTCCGTCGCAAATAACGAAGAGTGCGGTCTGCCTTTTCCCGATGGGAAAATTAAATATGCCGACTACGAGCGTAGTGGGCGATTGCGCCTGGAAAGTAGGCAACGTGGAAATGACTTTCATAAACGACGGAAAGACCCGCCGTATCTACGGCGTTTATCCCAAGTTCGGTAACGATAAAGAAACCTTATCTTTCGACGTCACTCTCACCGATATTCCGCAGGAAAGCATGGTAATCGCCACGCCGTTCGATAAAAAAGCGCATTTTTATTATAATCAGAAAATCAATTGTATGACCGCCGACGGTACGTTCAGTTTAGGCGATAAGGAATATTCTTTAAGTAAAGATAAAAATACTCTCGCCACTCTCGACTGGGGCAGGGGTGTGTGGACCTACGACAATACCTGGTATTGGGGCAGCTTACAAACCGTCCTTCCCGACGGAAACAAGTTCGGTTTTAATATAGGTTACGGCTTCGGCAGCAACGATCAAGCCACCGAAAATATGTTGTTCTATAAAGGTATGAGTCACAAACTCGACGAAATCACCTTTAATATCCCCGTAAAGGACGGCAAGGACGACTATATGAGCGACTGGACTTTCACGAGTAACGACGGTCGTTTCTATATGGATTTCCACCCCCTTATCGACAGACAGGCTCCGCTCGACCTTAAAGTGTTCGCGATGATACCGCATCAGGTGTTCGGTTACTTCACGGGAAAGGCAATTCTGGACGACGGCAGCGAAATTCATTTGGATAAGGTGTTGGGCTTTGCGGAAAAAGTACATAACAAGTGGTAATAACGATTACGTTATAGTTTTAGGCAAACGCCTTGACGACGACGGAAATCCGTTGCCTGAACTGTACGAAAGGCTGGAAAAAGCGTTAGAACTTTTCAGAAACGGCGTCGCAGACAGGTTTCTGGTCTGCGGCGGCAGGACTAACGAACTTACCGAAAAGAAAGAGTCGGAAGTCATGAAAGAGTATCTCGTTTCACGCGGAGTAAACGCCGACCTTATCGTGGAAGAAGGGGATTCCAAGACCACTTTAAGCAACGGCAGGTTTTGCAAAAAGATACTGAAAAATATCCCGTACGGCAGACTCTATCTCGTCACTTCGTCTTACCATACGTTCCGACCGTATCTTAATCCGAGAAGAATTTTCAGAATTTTATACGGTTTGCCCGTGCGGTGCGTTTATTCCGTCGACGGCAACGTAGAACTTTTCGGAAAGTCGGCAGGAAAGCCCGTTTTGTTTATATATAAGGATAGGGCGGAACTTAACGAGTTTTTGCAAAATAACCCCGATGCGAGAGTTATCGCAAAGGACGTAAACGTCGCGGTAAAAGACGGTAGAACGGAATATTTTATCCGCGACAAAAAGTCTGCGGAAAAGTTCGTTGAAGCAATGGAAAAGGTATTCGGAAAAACCGAAGTAATATTCTCGGAGGAAAGATGATAAAAAAACTTACGGCAAAAAAGGTAGAAAACGCGGGGCTTAAACCCGAATTTATCGACGGTTACAGCGTGTTTACCAAAGAAAAGGGCAGAGATTTTAAGATTTTGCAACTGACCGATTTGCATTTCGGCAGGGGAATATTAAGTTTAGGTAAGGATAAACTCGCCCATAACGCGGTAGTCACGCTCGTCGAGAGAGAAAAACCCGACCTTATAATAATAACCGGCGACAATATCTATCCATTGCCGATTTTTTCCGGCACCTGCAATAATTTAAGGGAATCGAAGTACGTCGGCAACCTTATGGAGCAGTTCGAAATACCGTGGACTATGACCTTCGGCAACCACGATACGGAACCCGCTTTTGCCACCCATTCACGCGAAGATTTGCTTAAATACTATTCGTCGCTGGAACATTGTCTTCTTTGCGACGGCGCGCCGGGAGTGTTCGGCACGGGCAACCATATAATAAAGTTAAACAACGCCGACGGAGAACTCAATACGGCTCTCGTTATGCTCGACAGTAATATGTATCTCGGCACTTCCTTTTTCAGCACCTTCGACAATATCCACGACGACCAGATAGAGTGGTATAAGTCGGAAATTACGAAAATGAGCCCTGAAGGAACGGTAAAACCCAGCCTTGCGTTCTTCCATATGCCCCTTAAAGAATACAGGGACGCGTGGAAAAAACTCAAAACGGGACACACCGACGAAGTGACTTATCACTGCGGCACCATCGCCGAAAAGAACGACCATATCGGTTTTTCCAGACGCAAAGAAGGGCATTTCTTCGACGAAATGGTCAAGTTCGGCTCCTGCAAAGGCACTTTCTGCGGACACGACCACTTAAACAACATCTCCATGACCTATAAAGGCATACGCCTTACCTACGGCATGGCGATAGATTACCTTGCCTATATCGGCATAAAGAAAAAATACACCAACCGCGGAGCCACCGTCATCACTATATCCGACGACGCGTCATTCGACGTAAAACTTTCGCCCCTGACCACCCCCGTCGAAATTTACGAATAGATTTAATCTTATTACAATCCCCGCACGCCGCAAAATAGCTGCGTGTATTTTTATGAGGAATTTAATATCGTTTTTTCACGATTCGCATAAAAGTTCGATTTTTAGCGGAAAAATTTCCCGCAAAATTTTTATAAATTTGGGAATTATCTCTTGACAAACGGAATACGATGTACTATTATTAAAACAGTTAAACAAACATTTAATTGTTTTCGGAGGTCATTATGGAAAAGAAATACAAAGTAACCGGAATCGACTGCGCGAACTGCGCGAGAAAAGCCGAACATGCAGTAAGCAAGGTTAAGGGCGTAAAGAGCGCCGTGCTTAACTTTTTTATGGAAACGCTTACCGTAGAAGTCGAAGACGAAAACAGCGAAGCCATACTCGAAGAAGTCAAGAGAGTTTTGTTAAAGAACGAACCCGACGCAATAATAAAATAGCAGATAAGAATGAACAAGAAAAAATTTAAGAAGCAGTTACAAAAGTATCTGCCGATTATAAAAATCGCTTTGGCACTGATTCTCGTCTTACTCGGCGAGTTTTTGCCGATAGGTAAGTGGTGGAAGCTCGGATTATTCATAGCCGCCCTTATCGTGGTCGGAATAGAACCGCTTATGGAAAGTATAGAAGGGTTCAAGGCACATCATGTGGACGAAAACTTCCTTATGCTGATAGCAGCGATAGGCGCGTTCGTATTAGGGGAGTATCTCGACGGCGTTCTGGTCCTTCTCCTTAACGCAATAGGCGAATACTTCGAACATTACGCCGTGAACAAGAGCAGGAACTTTATATCCAAGCTCGTCGAAATGCGTACCCCTTACGCCAATCTTATTAAGGGTAACGAAGTAATAACGGTAGAGCCGGAAGAGCTTTCCGTCGGTGACGTAATAGTCGTAAAAGTCGGCGAAAGAGTTCCCGTAGACGGCGTTGTGGTAGACGGAACTACTACTTTGGATACTTCCGCGCTCACAGGCGAAAGCGTGCCGAGAGCCATTAAGGAAGGTGACGAAATTATAAGCGGTTGCGTAAACAGCGAAAGCGTAATAAAGGTCGAAGTCAGGAAAAAGTACGAAGAAAGTACCGTCGCTAAGATTTTGGATTTGGTCGAATCGGCAACGTCGCGTAAAGCCAAAGCCGAGAACTTTATTTCCAAGTTCGCCGCGGTTTACACTCCCGTAGTCGTAGGGCTTGCGATAATAGTCGCGTTTATTCCGCCGATTTTCTTCGGGTACACCGCGGAAAGTCTGAAAGAGTGGATATACAAGGCTCTTTCGTTCCTGGTAATATCCTGTCCTTGCGCTCTTGTTATAAGCGTTCCGCTGTCTTTCTTCCGCGGAATAGGACTTGCGTCCAAGGCGGGTATCCTTATTAAGGGCAGCAACTATATGGAAAAACTCGCAAAGCTATCCACCGTCGCTCTCGACAAGACGGGTACTCTTACCGCAGGCAAGTTCGTAATAGACTCGGTAAGACCGTCGGGTATAAGCGAAGAAGAATTTTTGGAAATCGCCGGTAAAATCGAAAGCGGAAGCAACCACCCCATAGCTAAGTCGATAGCGGGCGATACGTCGAGCGAAGACGTAAGCGATTACACCGAAATAAGCGGCAGGGGCGTGAAAGCGATAATCGACGGCTCGGTATGTCTGGGCGGCAACGCGCTTTTAATGGAAGAGAACGATATTTCCTTTGAAAAGTACGACGGCGTAGGAAGCGTGGTTTACTTCGCAAAAGACGAAGCTTATCTCGGATATATCGTCGTCAAAGACAAGATTAAAGACGACAGTTACGACCTTAAACGCAGTTACGCCGCAAGCGGAATAAAGAAAGTGGTAATGTTGAGCGGCGACAGTAACGCTGTTTGTGCGGAAGTCGCGGAAAGACTTTCTATCGACGAATACCACGGTCAACTTCTTCCCGAAGATAAACTAAATTATCTCGTAGCCGAGAAGGGTAAGAATAAGGTCGTAGCGTTCGTGGGCGACGGAATAAACGACGCACCCTGTCTTGCCGAAGCAGACGTAGGTATAGCGATGGGCGGCATGGGAAGCGACATTGCGGTAGAGACCGCCGACGTCGTAATCATGGAAGATAAACCTACCAAAGTAGCGGAAGCGGCGAAGATAAGCCGTCGTACCGTGAAGATAGCCACCGAAAATATCGTTTTCGCCCTTTCTGTTAAGGTAGCGGTTATGATACTCAGCGTACTCGGCATCGGCAATATTCTTCTTGCAATATTCGCCGACGTAGGAGTAAGCGTCTTAGCTATACTTAACGCTATCCGTCCTATGCTTAAAGACCGTAAGAAAAAACAAAACTGAATAAAAATAACACTCCAAAAAAATAAAAGTCCCCTTAGCGTTTTTGTCAAGGGGATTTTACTATAAAAGAAAGGCACCCGCAAAGGGTGCTTTTCCGTTTCGATTATGGAGCGTGACGTTTGTAACGGTCACGCTTTCGCTCCGAACAAAAAAACTATTCTTCTACGATAGCTTCGTTGGGGCAAACACCGGCGCAAGTTCCGCAGCTGATGCATTCGTCAGCGTTGATTTCGTATTTTCCGTCTCCTGCGCTTATAGCGCTTACTGGACATTCACCTTCGCAGGTTCCGCAGTTGATGCAGTTATCGGTAATTACGTATGCCATAATTAAATCTCCTTGTTTATATTTTTTTTCATTATAGCATTATTATTTTCACCGTGTCAATCCATTAAACGATTTAGAAAAAAATTGCTCTTGTATTTTGTCGAAATTAAGCCGAACGCCAAACGCATACTTTTTTCGCCCAATGACTTGATTTTTGTCCGTTTGTTCACTATAATGTATATACGTTAATCGACACGTCGGCATAATAACCGATAAATTTGTCCGTGTACCTCAGTAGGATAGAGGGTTCGCCTCCTAAGCGAAACGCCGTTGGTTCGATTCCAATCACGGACGCCAGAATCAGTCGTTTCCTTCGCGGAACGGCTGATTCTTTTATACAAATAGTATATATTTATCTCTTTTTCTCTTTGGAACGTTTATCGTTTATTATCTGCATATGCTCTTTCGTTATTAAAGTTACGTTATTTTCTTTCGCCCATTCCACGCAGCCTTTAAGGACCATCGAAAGGAACACGCGGGGGACTTTGACGAGAGTTTCCAACGCGTCGTCGGTGAACTTAACCACGTCGTCGGCTCTGTTTGCGGCGTATCTGACCGACTGAATATCCACTTCGCGGTTGGGTAAAGGTTCGGCTATGGGACGGCTGAATTTACTGTACCAAAAGTTCTTGCTGTCGCGGTAGCCGTAGTCTACGGGAACGTTTGGAAAGTCTTTTGCTCTTACTCCGTTAATAATGGCATTACGGTATTTTTCTTTCATAAGGATTTTATCTATTTTAAGGATAAAATGCGCGCCGAATTTGGAAGTAATACCGTTGAAGTCGTGATAGGGCGGGAGATATTCTTCCTGCACGGTGTCGTTTTCGGCGTGGTCGAGAGTGTCCACCCAGGTACATTCGAACACCTGATACGCTTCGGTAATGACTTTCGGGAAAGTTTCGTTTTTATTTTCTTCCGCTCTCAAACCTTCTTCGAGATGGAAAAGGCAGTCTTTCATCTTTTCTTCGGGCGTGTCGCCGGGGAAACCTAACCTTACCGCTTCGGTAAAATATTTTCTGTCGTCGGGAATAAAGTTAAGGGTGCATTTTTTGTGCCTTAAAAGTCCTTTGCAGGTGTTGGAACTGTTGCGGCATTCCAGAAGCATCGCGTAGTAGTCCTTGCCGGCTATATAGTACGGCGAAACCAACGAGTAAGAACCGAAAGAAGTGGTCTTTCCGTCTTCGGCGAGCGTGCCTATAAGGACGGTGGGCATCGGAAAGAACGCCGACGTCTGATAAAAGTTGTCTACGATTCTGAGATTTTTGAAACTGCTCATAGTTACTCTCCTATATTTTTCATATATTACTATTATATCCTTATATCGAACATAAATCAATATGGTATGTTTTACGGGAGTGGCATAGGTGCGTTGATTTTTTGCGAAAACGAGACGTAGGCGTACTAAGTACGGTAGGTGAAGTTTTCGCAAAAGTAGCAAAAAACTTTGATATATATATATCCGCTTTTTTGTAGTCGTTTTACCATATATCGCTTGTGTAAAATTATTTTCTCCCGTTTTTGCTGCGTAAAGGAACGTGCATGGGACGCTTCTTATTTTTATTTCGTAGATTTTGACGGAACCGAACTCGCTATCATTCTGGAAAGTTCCCGCGAAGCGTTGGTTCTCGGATGGACGGGGTCGGTGACCATATAGATTTGCCGCGCGGGGAGTTCTTTATCCACTTTTATGCGGAACACTTCTCCGCGGTCGAGCGCGCTTTGGGCAAGGTTCTGCGGAACGAACCCTAATCCGAAATTGTTTGCGACGAAAGAAGTAAGAAGACCCACGCCGTCGGCTTCCACGTCGGGAGTCACTCTTATATCGTTTTCGGTGAAAAAGTCGTCTATAAATTGCCTTAGTTGCATATTCGGGCGTAAGGATACGAAAGGATAATCCTTTATTTTGCTTATCGGCAGAACTTCGTTTTCCAAATGACGGTATCTGCTCCCGCCTATAAGAATATCGTTAAAACTTTTTACATTGACGATATTCAGTTGTTTCGATATGTTGCAGGGGGTGGACACGAAAGCCACGTCGTAAAGACCGTTTTTTAATTTTTCCACGGTGCCGTTATTCGATCCTGTGTTTATTTTTATCTTTACTTTCGGGTGAACGGAACGGAACTTGTCTAGTTCTTCGTACAGATAGCCGTACAGGGAAGTAATCGTAGCTCCGATATGGATAGTTCCGCTTTCGACGGCTACCGACTGAATAAGCTCTTCTTCTCCTTTCATTATCTGACTCTGCGCTATCTGAATGTATCCGAAAAGGGTCTGCCCTTCCTGAGTAAACTCAACTCCCGATTTCGTGCGGAAAAACAAAAGACACCCCAATTCGTTTTCGAGATTCTGGATTACTCTCGACACCGCGGGCTGGCTGGAACGAAGCTCCGTAGCCGCTCTCGATATGTTTTTATGCTTGCCGACGTAGTAAAAAACTTTGTAGTATTCGTAGTTCATATTATCTCCTTTCGCGACGGTTTACCTATGCTATTTTGTTATAATGCGTATGCAATATTATCATTGTACATTATATCACGGGTGGGTTATACTGTAAATAGGAAAAAGAAAACGCGTTGAAAAAAAGAATTTTTGTGGAGGCAAAATATGGATTACAGTAAATTATCGTTGGAAAAGCATGCGGAATGGAAAGGAAAGATAGAAACCGTTTGCCGCGTACCCGTGGACAGTAACGAAGATCTGGCGGTGGCGTATACGCCGGGGGTAGCCGAACCGTGTCTTGCCATAAAGGAAGACGTAAATAAGTCGTTCGACCTTACCCGTCGTTGGAACACCGTGCCCGTAATTACCGACGGAACGGCGATTTTGGGATTGGGGGATATAGGACCCGAAGCGGGTATGCCCGTTATGGAAGGAAAATGCGCTCTTTTTAAGGCGTACGGCGACGTGGACGCATATCCGCTGTGCATAAAATCGAAAGACGCGGAAGAAATAATCAGGACTATAAAGTTACTGTCGGGTTCTTTCGGCGGAGTCAATCTCGAAGATATATCCGCGCCGAGATGTTTCGAAATAGAAAAAAGACTGAAAGAAGAACTCGATATACCTATATTCCACGACGACCAACACGGCACGGCGATAGTAATGACCGCCGCGTTAAGCAACGCAATTAAACTTGCCGGGAAGAAAAAGGAAGAAATAAGGGTAGTAATAAACGGCGCGGGAGCGGCGGGAATATCCATAGCGGAATTTTTGTTGTTCTACGGCGTGAAGAACGTTATTTTATGCGACAGGAAAGGTATAGTCTGCCAAGGGGAAGAGTGGCTAAATAAAGTTCAGGAAGAAATCGCCGAAAAAACCAACCGCGAAAAACTTACGGGGACTCTTTCCGACGCAATGAAAGGAGCGGACGTATTTATCGGAGTGTCGGGACCGCACTGCGTAACGAAGGATATGGTAAAATCAATGGCGGATAAGGCAATTTTATTCCCGTGCGCGAACCCCGAACCCGAAATTTCTTACGACGACGCGAAAGAAGCGGGCGCGTTTATCATAGGAACGGGGTCTTCCGAACACCCCAACCAAATTAACAACGTGTTAGTCTTCCCCGGTCTTTTCAGGGGAGCGTTGGACGTAAGAGCGAGCACCGTCAATATCGAAATGATGGTGGCGGCGGCAAGGGGCATAGCTCACTGCGTACCCGAAGAAAAGTTAGGACCAGAACACATCTTACCGTACGCTTACGACAAGTACGCTCACCGCGCGGTGGCGGAAGCCGTGGCGAAAGCGGCGATAGCTACGGGCGTATCTAAATTGTACAAATAGAAAAAAATAGCTACTTCACGAAAACCCGGAAGTATGTTAAGATTAAAGTAGAAATAAAAAAACATTTGAAGGTGTAGAATGAAAAAAAGCGTTAAACTCACTTTGACAACGATTATAGCGATAGCGTGCGTTCTCGCCGCGCTGTGCGCCGTTCTGGCGGGCTGTTCCCAAAAGGAAGATTATTCGTGGGAACTCAATTCGTCGGACGGTTCGGTAAAGGCGTATTTTTCCGACAACGGTAAATACGGATTTATTCTGAACGTGGAAGGAAACGGCAGTATTCCCGACTACTCGTCGAAAAAGGACGCGCCGTGGTACGGTAAATCGGGCAGAATTACCGAAATCCGCATCGCAGAAGGCATAAAGAGAGTAGGAAACAACGCGTTTACCGACGTGAAGACCGAATTCGTTATTATTCCCAAAGGGCTTACGACGGTCGGTAACGCCGCTTTTAACGAAAACGTTTCTCTCTGCGCGTACGAAGAAGTCGCCGTTCCCGACGGAGTGAAGGTACTCAGTTACAGCGCGACCGCTCCCGGCGAAGAAGGAAAATTTTGGCATTTACGCGACGGAAAACCCGCCTTGTGGCAGACTCTGAAAGTGCTGTTTATCGGTAACAGCTTTACTTATTACAGCGATATACCGTCCCTTTTCGGTCAGATAGCGAGAGGCGCGGGCGAAAGCGTGGTCGTCGAGTCGGTCACCCAAGGCGCGTGGACTCTTAGCAAATTCGCCGACGAAACCGACGAATTCGGCAAAATTGTGGACGAAAAACTTAAAGCGAGCGACGATTACGACGCAGTAGTGTTGCAGGAACAAAGCACCCGCCCGTTGGATAACTACAACGGTTTCCTTGCCGCGGCGAAAGCGTTGAAAGATAAAATTAACGCTACGCAAAAGTCCTGCAAAATTTACCTTTACTCGACGTGGGGATACCCCGACGAAGCGGCTAACAGACATATGACCGTCGTAGAAATGGAAAAATCTATCCGTACCGCTTACGAAAACGCCGCGTCCACCCTTAACGTAAAAGTAAGTTACGTAGGTTCCGCGTTCAGTAAAGTGTATACCGAACACCCCGAACTCAATCTGTACTTTACCGATAACAAACACCCGTCGTACACGGGAGCGTTTTTGTCGGCGAGCGTACACGTAGCCACTATTCTCGGAGTAGACCCCCGCGGTTCGGAATTCATCGGAGAATTGAACGAAAGCACCGCTACCGTTCTTAAACAAGCTGCTTACGATATCGTTTTGAAGTAAAAATTTTACAACCGTCTTGAAAACTTTATTTACGTTTGGTAAAATGTAATGGAAGGATAGAGAAAAACAAAAGCAAGGAGGCTGCAATGAAAAAACGTTTAGTGGCGATTTTACTCGTAGTCGCGACGTGTATGTTGGTTTTATCGGCGTGTTCCGTCGTGGAAAGCCTTGAAAAAGACGTACAGGTCACGCTGAAAGTAAACGACGAAACGTGGGGACCTTACACGGTCAACTCGTTTAACAACGCAATAGTGCCCGTACCCGAAGCGCCTACGGGGCAGATGTTCTTTGGTTGGACGGCGGACGCCGACTGGCAAAGCAAAAACCTTTCGGACGTGGTTTTGTCGCAAAGCAAAGGACTTATCCGTTACGACGACGTAAAGGACTTCGTCAAGGAAGGCAGTATTACGCTTTATCCCGTTTTCGGTGAAGCTCCCAGACACGATATAGCTATCGCGTGGTACGCAAAAGAAAATACTTCCGGCTTAAATCAGTCGGTAATAGACGACTTTACCACCGCGTTGCGCGCATATCTCGTTTCTTTGGGTAAAGACCCCGATACTATGGATATAGTCATCCGCGCGTACAACGGCAACGTGGGTACTACCTGCGGAGCTATTAAGGACGACGGAGATATAGATATAATGGTAGGTTGGGCTGCCACCAGCAACCTGCAAGGAACCGGCGGACTCATTCCGGGAACCGACTTCCTTAAAAACTACGGCAACATCATCCTTACCGGCGCGGCTAAGGCTCGTTACGCGGCAAAAGTAAGCGATACCGAATTGTGTAATTTGGTTTACGAATGGATTTTGACCACTTACGGCGGAGAAGGCGGAGCCGTTAAGGACTACGAAGCAGCGGATACCCCCGTGACGCCCGACCCCGACCCCACTCCCGAACCCGTACCCCCTTCGACCGACCCGATTACCATCACCGACAACACTCTCGTGGTGTCTATCTGGAACAGACCTGCCGGCGACTGGATAAACGCTCAACAGATAGAAAAGTTAAAGACCGATTTCTACGCATACCTTACCGAACGTAGCGTCGACGTAACTACACTCAATATAACGTGGAGAGTAGAAACCGAAATTACCAACGTTGCCGCTTTGGTAAACGCCGTCAAAACGGCGGGCGACGTAGACTTCATACTTGCCTGCGGCAACAATGTAAACAGCACGGGTAATCTTGAAAATCTCGAAAAGATACAAATAAGCGACGGCACTTATATGACGTCGGGAAGATATATCGCAGTCCTTAACAAGGACAATCCGAGACAGCTTGCCAAGATACTGTACGAATTCATCTCTAATCAGAAGTATCCCGAACAGGAAACGCCCGTGACGCCCGACCCCGGTCCTACGCCCGAACCGCCCGCGACCGATCCCATTACCATTACGGACAACGTTCTCGTAGTGTCGATATGGAACAATAAAAATGGCGCGTGGATTACCGCCGAGCAGATAGAAAAGTTAAAGACCGATTTCGAAGCGTACCTTACCGAACGCAGAGTGGACGTAACTACTCTCAATATAACGTGGAGGGTAGAAACCGAAATTACCAACGTAGCTTCCTTGGTAAACGCCGTCAAAACGGCGGGCGACGTAGACTTCATACTTGCCTGCGGAAATAACGTAAACAGCACGGGTAACCTTGAAAATCTCGAAAAGATACAAATAAACGACGGCACTTATATGACGTCGGGAAGATATATCGCGGTTCTTAACAAGGACAATCCGAGACAGCTTGCCAAAGTGTTGTACGAATTCATTTCGGGACAAAAATATCCCGAACAGGAAACTCCCGTCGAAGAAGATACTACGCTTGTCGTGTCTATCTGGAACAGACCCGCAGGCGACTGGATTTCCGCCGAGCAGATAGCTAAATTGAAGACCGATTTTACTGCGTACCTTACCGAACAGGGCGTGGACGTATCCACGATAAATATAACGTGGAGAGTAGAAACCGAAATTACCAACGTAGCTTCCTTGGTAAACGCCGTCAAAACGGCGGGCGACGTGGATTTCGTACTTGCCTGCGGAAATAACGTAAACAGCACGGGAAATCTTAAAAATCTCGAAAAGCTACAAATTACCGACGGCGTTTATATGGCTGCTAACAGATATATAGCCGTCCTTAACAAAGACGACCCGAACACTCTTGCGGTAATGCTGTACGAATTTATAAGCAAACAAGCCTTCCCCGAACAAACGACAGAAGGAGGTAGCATCTGATGTATAAAAAAGCTAAATTATTACAGGCGGCGGCTATATTAAATTACGTTTTCGCTGCGTTATGGTTCATAGTTACGGCAAGTTTCTTCGCACTGTCGAACAACTTGTACTGGATGTTCTTAGTGTTCGCGCTCCTTACTTTGTACGCAGGGTTCGTCATTAAGTCTGTTAAAGACAAATTGACGAGCGCAGGACTCGGAAAGAAAGAAAATATAGAATTTCTTGTCGGCTGGATAGTGAGCATCCTTTCTCCCGCGTCGTTCGTTCTGTGCACGATAGCGTATTTCGCTAAGTTCGACGATACGCCCGTTCCCGCAAAAAAAACGGTCGCGAAGAAGGAAGAAACGGTCATAGTGCCCGCTCCGTCCACGAGCAGAGAAAAGGCTAAAGCCTTCTGCCGTAAACCTACCTTTATAGTAGCCTGCGTAGCGTTGGTGACTATTTTCGTAAGCGGTTTTGCCGCAATGTGTTTCGACACTTCGGGCTTCGACGTTAAGGTAAGCGACTTTACTTTGACGAGAGAAATGACCCTTTGGTATAACGAAGGCAAAATTCACGGCAAAGAATACGTAATAGGCGAAGAGACCGACGCCGACGGCAAAACGCACGTAGGTAGCTATTCGGTGACTATGTACGTACCGAAGACTGCGACGGAAGACAATCCCGCTCCCGTAGTGTTCGTCCTTCCCGGATTTACCCGTACCAAAGCCACTATGGCGCAATACTGTCTGGAATTATCCCGCAGGGGAGCGGTAGTGTTCTGTATGGACCCCGGCGGGCAGGGAGCTACCACAGCTAATTCCACGAGCGGAGCCAACGGTATCGAATATCTCGTTCAGTACGTCTACAACAACAGCGACGACTTCAAGTTCTGCGATAAAAACCGTTTCGGCGCGATGGGACACTCCGCCGGCGGCGGCAACGTAATTACGCTTGCTTCCGATATGGCGGGCGACAGCTACGAAAACAGTATAATAAAATCCGTCTACAATTCGGGGTACATAAAGACTTCCGCGGCGACGAAGTTTGCTAAACTTCGTTGCAACGCCGCTATGTCTTACGCTTACTACGACGAAGGCGCGTTCCGTTATCAGACCGACACCACCGCGGCGGAAGTAATAACAAAACGTTTCATTAACGAAGTCGCGGGTTCGACCGAAACCTACGACGAAGTAGTATGGGATAAGGCTTACGGCGATATGATGAGCGGTACTTACCGTATCGTTCACCGCGAAAAGACCAACCACTGCTTCGAAATGTACGATAATCTCAGTATCGCAAACACTATCGATTTCTTCAACGAAACTTTGGATATGGGTTCTTCCATGAGCGGTTCTTCGCAGATTTGGTTCGGAAAAGAATTCTTTAACGGACTGGCTCTCGCCGCGGCGTTCACCTTTATTATCGCTCTCTGCGGCGTGCTTATGAATACGCCTTTCTTCGCCACGTTGAAAAACGGCGGCAAAGTAAACGGACAAACCGTCGCGGTAACCGAATACTCGAACGAACGTCTTAACGTTTCTCCAAAGACCGTACCACACAAGATTATTTTCTGGACGAGTATGATAGTGACAGCAATTATAGCTTGTCTCGACTATATACCGTTAGCCAATCTTTCCATAGAGATATTCCCGACCAGCAACCTTGCCAGTGTGTTCACGTTCACGTTCCCCGCCCGTATGGTCAACGCAATCTTACTCTGGGCTTTGATAAACGGCGCGATAGGTCTGGTGATTTTCTTCGGAACCGTCGCTTTGGAAAACCTTTACGAATATATTAAGTTCAGAAAAACCGGCGCAACGCCAAACTACGACTGGTCGAAGTTCGCCGCGATAAAAATCCGCGGAAACGGCGGAAAGAACGTTCTTTTCAACACTCTTAAATCCTTGCTGTTACCGCTTATTTTCTTCGGCGCGTTCTATTTTCTCGTTCAGCTCTCGTATTGGTGCTTCCATCAGGATTTCCGCTTTATGCTCGTATCCGCCGCACCGCTCAACGCAAGAATGTTCGTCACTATGCTGGAATACGTCCCGATAATCTTCGTGTTCTATATCAGCAACGCTATAAGAGTAAATTGCAGCATCGGAAGAGAAGGTTGGAAAGAATGGAAAGTTATTCTCGTGGGCGCACTCGCAAACAGCTTGGGATTAGCGTTTATCTTGCTTATCAACTACGTTTGCTACTTCGTCACCGGTACGCCGTACTACGGATATTGGGGCAACAACAACGAAGTATGGTTGTTCGTCAACATGGTATTCGCTCTCGTGGTTATGATGTTCTTACTGCCTGTCTTTAACAGACTCTTCTACAAGAAAACGGGCAACGTGTGGGTGGGCTCGATAACGTGCTGTCTTATCTTTATGATGATGACGATATCCGCGTCGGTATCGTACATACCCATCTATTGATATTCGGCATAGAATAAAAAAGAAACGGCGGCGCAATTTTGCGTCGCCGTTTCGCTTAACTTGTTTTTATCGTCCGAAATCGGGCGCAAGGTATGTATAGTTACGTTGTTTCTCTTGTCCGATATCGAAGTCAAGCCCTGCGATCTGCACTTCGAGTTCTTTCAAGCGAAGTTTCGTCTGCTCGGTAATGATACCCTGTTCAATAGCGGCTATCAAGGTTTGCGAAGCCTTCAATGCGTTTTGTCGTTGGGCTTCAAGACTTTTGATAACCGTATTGTTTTTGTTTTCTTCTTCGTGCAGTTTGCAAAGCGTTTCGGCTATGTATCTGACAATGCCTTCGTCGGCAAG
>DJPE01000087.1 GCA_002439705.1 Christensenella sp. UBA6420 | reverse complement strand
TAACTTCACTGCCGCAACCTGCGGCAACTTCACTCAAAGTGTAACTTTGAACTTCACTAAACTTCCCATATAGAAAAAGCAAGGCGGACTTGCCTTGCTTCCTTGTGAGTCCGACTTATGCGGATAAATATTTTTTCGCACAAAGTCTTACGACTGCGGAAAAATCCCGCATAACGATTGGTCGGATACCATAACTCCACGCAGTGGAAATTCACGCCCGCAAGGGCAATTAACGCCAAACTCGTTTGGCAATTAACTCCGCCACGCAGTGGTGGACTACTTTATTCTTTCGCTACCGCCATTTTCTTCAATCTTAATTTCTCCGCTCCCGTAAACACGAACGGCGTGACTTGTTCCTTATCAAGGTCTTTTTCCATACACATACTCGCTACCATCATAAGGAAGTACCCTACGGGCTGGAAGTAGACGGTGTCGATAAAGCAATAACACTCGAACACGACAAAACCGACGAGTATAGCGAATTTGCAATTGGTTAAGTCGGTGAAAGCTATTCTGTAACGCCAATAATAAAGGTATGCGTAAGCTATTCCGCCCACCACGCCGAGAGCGGCGTAGATCTGAATAAAGGTGGAATGGAGATAGGTCGGTCCTTCGGTGTGCTTAGCCACCTGATAGTATACTTGTTCCCGATAGTCGAACCCGACTCCGAAGACAGGGTGTTCGACAAAAAGTTGAACTCCCGCTTCCCATAAAGGTTTACGCCCGTTTTCGTCGAACTTACTCTTTATAAGTCTGTCGAGCAGGCTGAAAATAATTTCCTTTTTGAACAGCAGGACTATAACGAGCACTATAAAAAACACTCCGCAGGTAATTATATTGGCGAGTTTCTTTTCCGAGCAGAGCATACTGTACACGATAAGTACCGGCATAGCTACCGTCGCGAAGAGCGTAACGCCCCTGCTCTGCAACAGCAAGATTATGATGTACTCCACTATTCCGAGAACTATAAAAAGGAAACTGAATTTATTGTTTTTAGTCGAGTAGAAGAAAGTGACGGGCATAACCATCGCAAGCACCGCCGCGATAGGGTTTCTCGTTCCCCACCCCAATCTCGTAAGGTAATCTTCGAAATAATAATCCTTTATTCTGAGATGATAGACGATAATTTCTATCGAAACCATAACTCCGACTGCGAGAAAAACCTGCGCGACGTATTCTGTAAGATTCTTACCCTGCCGTCTCGAAGTCATATATATAAGGAAATAGACCGCTACGAAAGCTATCGCCACGCCGACCGCCAGAAAGGCTCGCATAGGTTCTCTGTCCCTTACGCCTATACCCTGGAAAAGCCACGGAATAAGGGCTACGAGAACGGCGAAAGAAAATCCGCCCATAGTGAACTTTTTTACTTTGTACTTACAGATATTGTAAATAAATCCGCCCAACGGAAGTATGAGCATGGCGTACCACAGTTCTTTCCCGTCGAACGACATATTGTCCTGACTGAAAATAAAGAACAGGAATATAAAGCATGAAATAACCGGCGTCGCGTCTTCGCAAAGAACCAGCACCGCCGTCATAATGACGAATATCACGGCTAATCCCGCCACGTCCTGTTTCGTAATCCAAAACGTGAACGTAATAAGGGCGAGTATCCAGATAAAACCGTATGAATTGAGAAATTTAGCAACACTGCTACGACCGCTGAACACGTTACTGTCGGTCATCTTCGTTCGTTCTCTCCTTTTGTCCGTTGTCATCTTCGCCTTGCTCTTTCTTTTTTCCGTCGGCGACCGACGGCTTGACGGTAGCGAACTTAACTAACGGCGTCTTCGCTATTCCGTAATAGAGCGGCATCCCGACGGCAAGCACCGCTACGGCTTGTCCCGCCGCCACCGAACCCATATTCAACCAATATGCGGCGTCCGACGAGAACAATAACCACATCAGCGGCAACACGATAGCGTTAATCGCGATAGGCGGTATCGCCCCGAGAAAAGGCTTAGCTTTACCATTATACACCCGACCTATAAGATAAGTCAACACCGCCGCTACGGCTGTGGCGAGAGTGCCGAACACCATATCCGCCCAAAAGCCCGAATATATGTTTGCGATAAGGCACCCTATAATAAGCCCCGGTACCGCTTCCGCGAAAAAAAGCGGTAATATAGTCATGGCTTCGCTTATTCTGCATTGTACCGTACCGTACGAAATGGGAGCGAGAGCTATCGTAAGTCCTGCGTACACTCCCGCAATAACGCCCGTACGGGCGAGAAAATATACGGTTTTTTTAGCTTGTTTCTTCATTGGTAAAATCCCTTGTTTCTGTCAGATTACGTCCCTTTTGTTTACGACGAGATAGGTAGAAACTATTATCGCGGCGAGATAAACCACGAGCATCGGAAGAGCAATAAAGAAATTGCCGCCGTTCATAAAGTTCGACCCGAAGCCGAAATATACGGAAAGGTCGGTATTCGTACTGAAAATAAACCTTTCGCCGTCGAAAAACGAGAACAGAGCCGATATTATTCCGAGATATACGATAAACGACAATATTATTGCAGGCGTCTTCTTCCTCAATATCGTGCCTATGGCGTAACTTAACGTCGCGTAAGACAAAATTTTAACAACGGAGAAGAACATTTTGTAGAAAACCGTTCCGCCGACGGTACTTACGAACACGCTGCTGCCGTTAAAGACGACGTAAATTTTTTCGAGCGAAACCGACTTGTAAGCTATCGCACCGTAGATATAACCTATTAAGGAAGCTATACCGAGTATACCGATAAGGTGAGTAAACAGCGCGAGAAGTTTTGCCGTGGTCACCTGATTTTTCGTGACGGGACGAAGCATAATAAGTTTTATCGTTCCGCGCGAATATTCGTCGGCGTATAATCCCGCCGCAATTACGATACCGTAAATAGCGAGTATCCCCGCTACGAGAGTGAAGTAACTAAGTGCGAACGCTTCGGCGTTTTTCGCCGAATAATAGGTAGCGTAACCTTCTACGTTGAATTTTCCGTACACGTTATTCGCTTTCATATATTCGAGCATCGCTATTCCGCAATCGAGTTCGTGAATCTGCGCGCCGAAATAGCCTTTCGTCTCTTTCTGCTTGTTGAGAGCTTCGTATTCCTTTTTCGTAGCGGTAAGATTAGCTATCGTTTCGTCCACGTTTTCGGGCGTGGTCGCCGAGATATAGTCGGTATAGTAATCGGACATTCCGTCGTCTTCGTCTGCGTCTTCGCCGGTTTCCGTTCCGGTTTCCGTTTCTACGCTCTCCGCCATATCGTCAATATCGTCTATCATTTTATCGAAATTTATGTTATAGATTACCGCGAACAGTATAAACAAAACCACGCAAATAACGGATATCGTAATAAGAGCTTTCGGGCGGGTAAGTTTTTTCAATTCGCCTAAATAAAGTTTTCCGAACATTTACTTATCCCCCCTTTTCCGTTTCGTCTTTTTCCGCCGCGTTTTCGCCGTCGGTTTCGTTTTCTACCGCGGGAACTTCGGTTTCGCTTGCGGGTAAAGTCGCTTTTTCGGTATCCTTTTTCTTATCTTCGGTTACCGAAAGGAAAGTTTCTTCCAAAGTCTTTTCCTTTACCGTAATGCTGTTTACCGTCACGCCGTTAAGAATAAGGGTCTTCGTTATGTCGCCCGTGGCTATCTCGGTGTCGGCTATAAGTTTTCCGTCCCCTTCGTGGCGGGCTGTTATATCGTATTCCGATTTGAGTACGTCCATGGCTTTCACGGCGTCGTCTACGTTTATTACTACCGTAGTGCCGCCTTTCGATATATCTTCCGCCTTGATGTCGGCTAAAATTTTACCTTTCTTTATAATAAGGAAACGGTCGCAGGTAAGCTGCAATTCGGAAAGATTATGGCTGCTGACGAGCACAGCCATATTAAGGTCTTTCGACAAGTGGCGTATTATATCCCTTATTTCCTTTATCCCTTCGGGGTCAAGACCGTTAGCCGGTTCGTCGAGAATGAGAAGTTCGGGTTTGCCTAACAGGGCCTGGGCTATACCGAGCCTTTGTTTCATTCCGAGAGAGTATTTATAGACTTTATCGTTCCTGCGGTCGTAAAGATTAACGAGTTTCAAAAGGCTTTCCACCCTTTCCTTTATTCCGTTTTTGTCGAGTCCTTCTTTTTTCGGTATCGATAAATCGGCTAAGTAAGTAAGGTTTTCCATCGCGGTCCAATCCTTGTACATATCGGGCGACTCTATTATCGCGCCGACTTTTTCTATCGACTTGACGCGCTGTTTTTTCGTGTCGTAACCGTTTATCGTAATCTCGCCCGAAGTCTGCGCGGCAAGTCCCGTTATACATTTAATAATCGTGCTTTTCCCCGCGCCGTTAGGACCGATAAGCCCCAACGCTTCTCCCTTGTCGAGAGTGAACGATACGTCGTCAAGGGCGGTCAAACTGCCGCCCTTGTTCTTTTTGCTTTTCGAATAAATCTTCGATACGTTTTTTACTTCCAGTAAAGACATTTTATTCCAGTTCGAATACGATAGCCTCGTACGGCTTCAAGGTCATATCTTTAAGAACCGTATCCTCCTTGTAATTGCTTAATCCCACTTTGCAGGTGGTGTAACTTACTTCTTCGGGAAGTCTGAATTCCACTTCCTTGTTTTTGAAGTTGGTTATTATGAACAGTCTCTTTCCGTTATAGTTTCTTTCATAGCAGAATATATCCTTGCTCTTCGGATAATACTGTTTGAAATCGCCGTTTATTACCACTTCGTTGCCTTTGCGGTATCTTATGAGTTTTTTGTAGAAGCTAAGCACGGAATCGGGGTCTTTCGCTTCCTTTTCGGCGTTGTAATCGACGTAATCTGGATTGACGACGAGCCAGGGTTTGCCGGTGGTGAAGCCTGCGTTTTCGCTGTCGTTCCACTGCATGGGCGTTCTTCCGTTATCTCTCGCTCTTGTCTTCATTACCTTAAAGACTATCTTCTTTGCCCACGGAACTATCTTTAATTTGTCGATGACGGCGTTAATATAACTTAACAAAACGTCCTGCATTTCTTCGGGTTTTTTCCACGGATAGTTAGCCATACCGATTTCCTGCCCTTCGTAAACGAAAGCCGTCCCTTGCATCATATAGAGAGCGACTGCAAGCATCTTAGCCGCGTAATCTCTCTTATCGCCGTACTTGCCCACGAAACGGGAAATGCTTCTCGGCTGGTCGTGGTTTTCAAAGTAAAGGCTGTTCCAGCCTACGTTATGCAAGCCCGTCTGATAGCGGTCGAATACCTTTTTGAGTCTGGCAAGGTTGAACTTTCTCGGCAGAGCCTGGAAATAGGTGTCGACGTTGACGTGTTCGAACGTAAAGACCATATCGAGTTCCCGACTGTCGGGAGCGGTATAAATCTTGGCGTGTTCAAGATCCATTCCCGGTCCTTCGCCCACTATCATATAGTCGTAGTTTACGAGAACTTTGTCGTGCAGTTCTTTGAGATATTCGTGGATATGGGGTCCGTGAGTGAAGTTTTCGTCGCCCACAAGGAAGAGATTGGGTTTTCCGTCGGGGAGTCCGGGTTTCTTCGAGATGTAAGTTATTACGTCGCAGCGGAAACCGTCGCACCCCCTGTCGAGCCAGAACTTAACTATGTCCTGAATTTCCTGTCTTACCTTAGGATTATCCCAGTTAAGGTCGGGTTGCTTCTTCGTGAAAAGGTGGAGATAGTATTCGTCGGTTTCTGCATTGTATTCCCATGCGGATCCGCCGAAACGGCAGGTCCAGTTGTTGGGGACTTTCTTTTTGTCCTTACCTTTACCTTCTCTGAAAAAGTAATAGTCGTGGTAAGGATTGTCGCGGGAAGATTTCGCTTCTTCGAACCATTTGTGTTCGTCGCTCGTATGGTTGCTGACAAGGTCCATTACGAGTTTCATTCCCCTTGCGTGCACGCCGGCTACGAGTTCGTCCCAGTCGGCGAGAGTGCCGAATTCGTCCATAATGTCGCGGTAGTCGCTTATGTCGTAACCGTTATCGTCGTTGGGCGATTTATACACGGGCGAAAGCCATACGCAGTCTACGCCAAGGTCTTTTATGTAGTCGAGTTTCGACGTGATACCGCGTAAATCGCCTATTCCGTCGCCGTTGCTGTCGCAAAAACTTCTCGGATATATCTGATAGATAGTAGCGTCCTTAAACCAATTCGTTCTTTCCATTTTATTTCTCCTTATTTAGTCGGCGTCGCCCATAGAGTCGAGCATAACCTGTTTTTTCTCTTCTTTGCTTAATTTTTTAGTCGGGAGCTGTTTGCTGTCGCCGTGTTTGACGAACGCCATAAGAGCTATCGCCACCACTACGCAACAAGCGGAGTACAAAAACAGCGTTCTCATGGATACGTTATCCATAACGAGCCCCGATATAAAGGGAGCTATCGCCTGCGCGCTCATAGTGGCGGTGTAATAGAACCCGGTGTACTTACCTACGTCCTTGGCGGAAGCGAGTTCCACCACCATCGGGAAGGTATTGACGTTCGCTATTATAAGACCGAAGCCCGCTATTAAATAGAATACCGCAAACAGAACCGCGGGTAAAGCGTTATTGCCGGGTTTGACGAACAAATATAACAATATATAGCTTACCGTCGCGAACGCGAAGCCTAAGATTATGGATTTCTTTCTGCCTATTTTGACGGCAAGGAAACCTACGGGAATAAACGCTATCGCGCTGACCGCCGCGCTTACGCCGGAAATTATACTCGCCGTGCTTGCGGCAAGGTTAAGAGCCTTGGTACAGTATACCGATAAAGAACTGCTTACCGCGTTATACCCCATAAACCACATGAATATGGACGCAAGAATAAGAAGGAATGACTTGAATTTAGCCTTTTCTTCGGGCGATTTATCCTTAAAACTTAATTTAGCTTTCTTTTCGGCGGGAGCGGTCGTCGCAGTAGTAACGGCGTCTTCTGCAATTCCCGTCGCGTCTTCGGCTACTACGGGTTCTTCGTCGCCGTACTCTATTCCGTACTCTTCGCAAGTCTTCTTACACTTTTCGACGAGTTTTTTCTCCTTAACCAGCCACATAAACAGGGCGAGCAAAATAAGCATTACCGCCGCCACCGTGGCAAATATTATTATGTAATTATTGATATTGTCGAAGAACAGCACTACCGTATATATTACCAAAGCCATACCGCTTCCCACGCCGCCGCAAAGGTTTATTATTGCGTTGGCCTGACTACGCAAAGGTTTCGGCGTGACGTCGGGCATCAACGCTACCGCGGGAGAACGGAAAGTCGCCATCGCTACGAGCGCAAACAGCAAAATTATCATGTAGACGATAAGATTAATTATCTTGACTTCGCTGTTTACCTTTTCGGAAATAAACACGTTCATTCCGCTTGCGACGTACTTGTTGTAATTCGAGTTGTCTTCGAGAAGGTCGGCTATCTCTTCCTTATCCACTTCTTCGCCGTCGAGTGTGTAAGTCTTCGAGAAAAGTCCGCTGCTCTTGACGTTGTTATGGTATCTTATGTTTATATAATCTTCTTTCGTGATATTGTTGTTTTTAAGATACGCAAGGTCGCAGTAAGCGGTGTTTTCGCCGCTTTCGGCTTTTTCGTAGAACATAGTAAGGGTTTCCGTCATGAACTCGTCGTCGTCGAGCATCGCTTCGTAGTCCGTCCTTATCTTTTCGCTGGAAACGAGCTGTCCGCGAGCCGATATGGGTACGAATACCATAAGAACGACGGCTGCTATCGTGCCGATAAGAATGTACGGCGTGCGTCTGCCGAATTTGGATACGAGTTTTCCTTTGCCCTTATCGCTGAGATTACCGAACAACGGTAATAAGAACAACGATAAAAGGTTGTCGAGACCCATAATAACGCCCCTTAAAGTGTTGCTCATACCGAAAGCGTGTTCCAACAAAAGCGGAACCACGAAATCGTACGCCCCCCAGAAAGCGCAAATAATTGCGAACGCGAGTCCTACCTTAAAGGTATTGCCGTAATTTAATTTTAATGGTGATTTTTCTGCCGAAACGGTAGCAACGTTAGTATTCTCTTCCACCGAAAGCCTCCGAAATTATTATAATAATATAATTTTAACATAAAGATTACGCATTATCAAGACCGAATATTTTTGAAAAAACGAAGTTAATTGCCACTTCGTGGCGTTAATTTCCACTCCTGACGGAGCGGAGTTAATTGCCCTGACGGGCGTGAATTGCCAAAATCAGAGATTTCGGCGTTGTGGATTACCGACCAAGCGTTACACGGAATTTTTCCGCAGCCGTAAGACTTTGTGCGGTAAAAATTTTGTCCGTGTAAGTCGGACTTAACAATGAAGCGGGGTAAGTCCACCCCGCTTTTCCATATTTTTATAAGTTAATTCGAGTAATAAGTTTGTTGAGAAAAAACGAACTTTGTTAAAGTTCGGATAAGGGGGGAACATTATGAGGAAAGGGGTTTATTAAGGGGGCTTGGAGCGATGCCCC
>DJPE01000086.1:227-13561 GCA_002439705.1 Christensenella sp. UBA6420 | reverse complement strand
CGGGCGAACAGCTTGCCCTTGTGGCAAGCGGTTCGCAAGCGCGGTACGCGCCTGACGAGAAAAAACAGGCTTTGACTTACGGTATATACCGTTTTCGTTAAGTTGTTTCATCGGAGCGGCGAGGTAAGTTGAGTTTATACATAAAGTTTATGAATATATGCAATATTATGAATAAAGTTATAAGATTTGAGAAAAATTATCGAATAAAAATTAAAAAATATGATTAAAACGCTTGCGTTGAAAAATTTTATATTGTAATATATGGTTACAGAAATCAAAAGCACAGGAGAATTAAAAATGAAAAAGATATTGACGGCGGTTCTGGTAGCTATGGTAGTTGTTGCGAGCGTGGTTTGTTTGGTAGCGTGCGGCGGGAACTCCAACGATAAAGCTAACGTTAAAGTAATAAATATTAAACTTACAGAAGAAGAATACGCATTCGGCGTGGACAAGGCCCAACCCGAACTTTTGCAGCAAATCAATAATATTCTTGCCGAAATCAAGGCGGACGGAAGTTTTCAAAAGATAATGGACAAGTATTTTAACGGCGAAGAAGGCGACGGTATCGTAAGCGCGAATTACGACGCAAGCAAAGATCAGTTCGTCGTGGCGACCAACGCGCAATTCCCTCCTTTTGAATATATGGACGGCGACAAGTTCTACGGCGTGGATATGGAAATCGCAAAAATAATTGCCGACAAGCTCGGACAGGAACTCGTTATTAACGATATGGACTTCGATGCGGTATGCACGTCGGTAGGCAAAAACGGCGTGGACGTAGCTATGGCGGGACTTACCGTAAACGAAACGAGAAAACAATCGGTAGCTTTTACCGACAGTTATTACAACGCTTCGCAGGTACTCGTCGTCAAAGCAGACAACACCGCTTTCGACGATTGCAAAACGGCAGCTGACGTAGAAGCCGTCCTTAACGCAGGGAATTACGTAATCGGTTGCCAGGGCGGAACAACGGGCGAATATTATATAAAAGGCGACGAAGAATGGGATTTCGTCGGAATTACCGGCGCTACCTGCAAGCCTTATTCCAACGCCGGACTTGCCGTAAAGGATATGCAGAACGGACAAATCGATTTAGTAATAGTGGATGAAGCTCCCGCAAACGCTATCGCGAAGACGATAAACGGATAAGCCTGAAAAAAATGAACAGTTGGGATTTATTTTATAAAAGTTTCGTCACGAAAGGCGGATACAAAGTGGTACTCGACGGTCTTCTTACGACCGTCGAAATTGCCGTAATAGGGCTTCTTATCGGTATAGCGATAGGTACTCTTCTCGCAGTAGCCAAGGTTATACCTAAATACAAGGTATTTCCGAAAGTTTTGTCGGCGATAGCGGACTGTTATGTCGGACTTTTTCGCGGAACGCCTATGGTAGTGCAGTTGCTCGTAGGGTATTTCGTACTTTTGCCCGCGTTGAAGATAAGAGCCGACGCAACGGTGGTCGCGATAGTCATATTCGGTATGAACAGCGGAGCGTACGTTTGCGAAATTATGAGAAGCGGTATCAATTCCGTGGATAAAGGGCAACTGGAAGCGGGAAGAGCGTTAGGCCTGAGCTATCCTAAGGCAATGTTTACCATAGTTATTCCGCAGGCGGTAAAGAACATCTTGCCTACGCTCGGCAACGAGTTTATTAGCCTTATAAAAGAAACTTCGGTAGTAAGTTTCATAGCTGTAGTTGACCTTACAAAAGCGTTCAGACAAATCGGCGACGCAAATTACGAATACGTCATACCGTATCTTATGCTTGCCGCGGTTTATCTCGTGCTCGTGCTTATCATAACGGCTTTGGTGAAATTCCTTGAAAGGAGAATGGGAAAGAGTGACAGAAGAAATTAAAACGGAAAAGAATACCGTGATAGAAGTAAAAAATCTTACAAAAAAGTTCGGCGACCTGCTCGTACTCGACGATATAAGCGAAAAAATCGAAGAAGGCGAAATAGTGGCGATTATCGGTCCGAGCGGCGGCGGAAAAAGCACCTTTTTACGCTGTCTTAACGTACTCGAAGACCCCACGAGCGGACAGATATTTTTCGACGGCAACGACCTTACCGACCTGAAAATCGATATTAACGTCTGCCGCCGCGATATGGGAATGGTTTTCCAGCAGTTTAACCTTTTCAATAACCTTACCGTATTGAAAAATATAACTCTCACACCGATTAACGTAAATTCGCAAAAGCTGCGTAAGGCTAAATTTAACAACGTAATTATGCCGTATTACAACAAGTATCTCGAAAAAAACGGCGAAAAGATACGCAAAAGAATAGATAAAAAACTCGAAAAGAACAGAGAGTACGTCGAGAAGAAGAGAACCGAACTCGCCCCCGTCGAAAAGGAATGGGAGCTTACTAAAAAGACCGTCGAAAACGCGGGAAAAACTTTCGTAAGCTACGATAAGAAACTTACGAAAAAGAAACTTTCTATCGTAAAAAAGATAGAAAAAGCCGAAAGAGTAATCGACAGAACGGCGTATCCCACGCCGAAAACGGAAATAACATTGCCGTACTCGACGAAAAAGGAAATAAAAGCGGATGCGGAAAAGAACGCCTACGCTTTGTTAAAGAGAATAGGACTCGAAGATAAAGCGAACGTTTATCCGTCGACCTTAAGCGGCGGACAGAAACAGCGTATCGCTATAGCGAGAGCCTTGGCGATGAACCCGAAAGTTATGCTGTTCGACGAGCCGACGAGTGCGCTCGACCCCGAAATGGTAGGAGAAGTACTCGACCTAATAAAAGAAATCGCCGCCAGCGGAATGACTATGGTAATAGTCACGCACGAAATGGGCTTTGCGAAAGAAGTCGCTACGAGAGTATTGTTTATGAGCGAAGGCAAAATCGCCGAACAAGGACCGCCCGAAAAAATCTTCTCTTCTCCCGAAAATAAGAGATTGCAGGAGTTTTTGAGCAAAGTTTTGTAAAGTAAGGTTAATTGCCAAGCCGTCAGCTCGGCGTTAATTTCCACTGCGTGGAGTTAATTGCCCTTGCGGGCGTGAATTGCCAAAATCGAAGATTTCGGCGTTAAGGATAAAAATATAAGCGGAGTAGATTATATATGTTCTATTCCGCTTTTATTTAATAGGTTAATTGCCGCTACGTTAATTGTCTTGCTGGCGTGAATTGCAAAAATCAATGATTTCGGCGTTATGGATAAAGAAAAAAGGAACGGAAATAGCGCCATTCCTTAATAAGATTTTTATATCCTTAACTCCGAAGCGTTAGCTTTGGAAATTAACGCCACGCAAGTGGCAATTCACGCCCGATAGGGCATTTAACGCCAAACTCCGTTTGGCAATTAACGCCTGTTAGGGCAATTACTTTATTCTGCTTTTATAATTTTCCCCGTATTCGCGTCCTGGAATATGAGCCAATATCCGTCGTACGGAGCTATGCCGTCCACGGCAAGGTAGGAAGCTATTTCGTCGGCGATTTTGGGCGGGGTTGCGGTTTTTTTACCGGGAACGCCGTAGCCTATCAGCACGGTGCGGTTGTTTTCTTTAAGTTTGCCGACGACGTAGTAGTCGTCGCCGTCGTAGTTTATCTTTATCCATTCGGAATTAGGAATAAGCTCGTTAAGGTGGGCAGCGGACGGGTGAATCACGAAAAGGTCGTCGAGTTTTTCCCGTATGCCGTTGTAGAAGTCGCCGCCCGTGTTTACGGAGAGTTTTTGTAAAAGAGATTCCCGTTCCGCTTCGTCGTTTTTTTCTTTTTCGGAAGAATTTTCGGTAAGGTTTGGCGTTTCGGTCGCGGCGGTTTCGTCCGTTTCGTCGGGGAAAAGTTCGATAGTTGCGATGGTTTCGGGTTCGGCTTCGATTGACGCTTCCGCAAAATGGTCGTTTACGTCCTGAGTTTTTACGCCGTTTCCGCCACGGGCGACGAGTTTTTCTCCGTCGGTTATCACGCAACATATCGAGTCGTTTTGCCGAAAAGACACGTTATCGAGCGTTATTTCGGTTCTTTCTCCGTCGAGTACGGCGTAGATAGTTTCGCCCGAACCTATTTTCAACCCCGCGTACATACCTTTTTTGAAATTCGAGCCTACGATTTTCGCGCCGACGTCGGTGCCTACTCTTATGACGGAAACGTACCCTTCTGCGTCGGAATCGGTTAATATTATCGTCTTTTTAATAAGATTCATAAAAAATACCCCTTAAATAAACTACTTAAAAATTATATTCGCAGGGGTAGGGAAATATGTTATTCCATGTCGGTAAGTCCCAAAAGATAATCTGCGGAAACTTCAAAATATTTAGCTAAATTCGCCACGTAGCTTGCTTTCGGTTCGTTAATTTCCTGTTCCCAAAAAATTATCGCGCGCTTATCCACGCCCACAGCCTTGGCAAGGGTGGCTTGGCTGACGTGCCTTTCTGTACGCAATTCTTTAATTCTTTGCCCGATTATCATTTTTACGTTAGGAACTCGCTTTTTTTTCGAAAATATTTTTTGTTACGTTTATTATATGAGAAATCTCACCTATTATATTGACAGGTGAAGAAATCTCACCTATAATAAAACAAAAAGGGTATACCCGAAGGAGAAACGAAAATGAAAAGACTATTGAGAATACTTTCCGCGGTTATGATAATCGCGATTTTGGCTTGCGTGTGCGTGGCGTGCGACAAAGATACGCCGACCGACGAAACGAATACTAAAGGCGGAACGACCGATGAAGAAACGACTATCGAGTCCGTAATAGGAAAGCTCTATAAGTTCGATAGAATAACTTGGGAATTTACCGAAGAAGAATGGAAAAAGGCTTACGACGACCGTTATAAAGACGAATTGTGGAACGAATATGTTGGCGAAAATGACGACGTATTATTTAACGACGATTTCAAGAACCTATATAACGATTGTTGGACTAAATATTGGTTGCACATTTTAGAGAGTCAGATGTTGTGGGAAATTGAATTCAAAGCAGACGGAAGCGTAGAAAGTCTATTTCTTTTTAGAGACGAAGAAAATATTACTTGGGTTAAAACCGGTGATGAGATAAAATTAGTTGACGTTATTGAAAATTGGCATGTCAAAGCAGTTGGTAAAAACGAGATAGCAATGTATGAAAAATCGGAGCAAAGAGAAGATGATGATTATAGGTCTTCTGATAAAGTGTATTACCGTTTCGTAGAAACGAAAGTTGCGGGTACGGTAAGCGGAAAGACTTACGAGTACGAAAAGTCGTTCATTCAGGCGACGGACAGTGAATGGAACGCAATTTATCGTGACAGAATGGCGTTAAACGAAGAACTCGAAGCGCCGATTTTTACGGAAAACGATATTCTTAACGACGATTTTAAGGAAAAATGCAATAAAGCGTTTGCCGAACAGGAAGGCTCTATGTATAAAGGGTTCACTTTCACGTTCCACGAAAACGGCGAATTTACGGGAGAACGCAACGGACAAGCGGGAGGAGAAGCTGAGTTGTGGTATCAAATAGGCAATACGGTAACCTACAAACCCAAAGAATTGCCCGAAGGAACTCAATACGGCGCGGTATTTTACACCATAATGAACGAAAAGGAATTAAGATTGGAATATCAATATATGGATATAGGAGATACGAGCGTAATAGTCGTAACGTATCTTACCGTAGCGGAGTAAGAACAGAAAAGCTGATATTTTGTGATTAAATTTTTTAGAAAGAGAACTCGGATTTATCGTCCGAGTTCTTTTAGCGTATCATTATAATGATATAGTTAAATTATTTTTTGAGTAAAGAAAACGCCGCGTTCCAAAAGGGGACGCGGCGTTTGTTTTAACGATTGATTAGTCGTTCTTAGCCATTTCTTTATATCTTTCTCTTCTTTCGTTGGCTTCTTTTTCGTTCTTTTCGAACAACTTTTCAGCCTGAGCGGGGAAGAGTTTTTTAAGGCTGGCGTATCTGGTTTCGCCCGCAAGGAAGGTCATATAGTCTTCGGTCGGGTCTTTGCTGTCGAGAATAAAGGGGTTCTTGCCTTCTCCAGCGAGTTCGGGGTTGTAACGGTAGGTCTGCCAATATCCGCAGTCGACCGCCTTTTTCATTTCGGCGATAGAGTTGCTCATATTGATACCGTGGTTGATACAGGGAGCGTAAGCTATGATAAGGGAAGGTCCGTGGTAAGCTTCGGCTTCTTTCATAGCCTTTACTACCTGTTCGGGGTTGCTACCCATATTAACTTGCGCTACGTAAACGTAACCGTAACTCATAGCCATCATACCGAGGTCTTTCTTTTTCGTTCTCTTTCCGCTTGCGGCGAATTTCGCGATAGAACCGGTAGGAGTGGACTTGCTTGCCTGTCCGCCGGTGTTGCTGTACACTTCGGTGTCGAGTACGAGAATATTGACGTCTTCGTCCATAGCGAGTACGTGGTCTACGCCGCCGTAACCGATGTCGTACGCCCATCCGTCGCCGCCGAATATCCATACCGACTTCTTGGCAAGGCAGTCTGCGTTGGCTTTGATTTCCGCCATGATTTCGGGACAAGAGGTTTCGTTTTCGATAGCTTCGAGAACGTGCTCGGTAGCTACTTGACTCTTTTCGGCGTCTTCTCTGTTAGCTATCCATTCGCTGAAAGCGGCGTTGGTCTTTTCGCTGACGGAGTCGGAAGCTGCGCGCATTTCTTCTTCTATCTTGTTCCTTCTGTGAGTGATAGCGAGATTCATGCCGTAGCCGAATTCGGCGTTGTCTTCGAACAAGCTGTTAGCCCATGCGGGACCGTGACCCTTATCGTTGACGGTGTAGGGACAGGTAGGAGCGGAACCGCCGTAGATGGAAGAACATCCGGTAGCGTTAGCCACTATCATTCTGTCGCCGAAGAGTTGAGTGACCAGCTTGACGTAAGGAGTTTCGCCGCAGCCTGCGCATGCGCCGGAGAATTCGAACAAAGGTTTGCTGAACATACTTTCCTTGACGGAGTTGGTGTTATATACTTTATCGTTTTCGGGGAGAGCTTCAGCGTATTCCCAGTTTGCGGCTTCCTGTTCGATAGCCTGAGCGATGGGAACCATTTTGAGAGCTTTCTCTTTGGAGGGGCAAACGTTGGCGCAGCTTCCGCATCCGGTACAGTCGTAGGGGCTGACCTGAATTCTGTATTGATATGCGCCGAACTTAGCGGGGATAGCCTTCTTGGTGATAAAGGTAGCGGGCTTGTCGGCGAGCTGAGCTTCGGTCTTCAAGACGGGTCTGATTGCAGCGTGCGGGCAGACGAGCGCGCAACGGTTACATTGGATACACTTGTCGATATCCCAGACGGGAACCTTAACCGCGGTACCGCGTTTTTCGTACTTGGTCGTGCCTACGGGTACGGAACCGTCCGCATTGAACGCGCTTACGGGAAGGGTGTCGCCCTTTTGGCAAAGAATGGGGTTGACGACGGTCTTGAAGTAGTCGGTACCCTTAACTTCTACCATGGGTGCGCCTTCGGTGGTGGTAGCCCAGGATTCGGGGTATTTGACTTCTACGAGATTTGCGATAGCTCCGTCTACTGCGGCGTAGTTCATATTTACTACCGCGTCGCCTTTCTTTCCGTAGGTCTTCTTTATTGCCTGTTTCATATATTCTTCGGCTTGTGCGTAAGGAATAACTTCGGTAAGTTTGAAGAACGCAGCCTGCATAACGGTGTTTACGCCCTTGGTAGCTCCTATGGAAGCGATGACCTTGTTACCGTCGAGCGTGAAGAACTTGATATGCTTTTTCGCGATGGCGTTCTTGACGCAGGCGGGGAGTTCTTTATCCATTTCTTCGGGAGTCCAGATGCTGTTGATAAGGAAGGTGCCGCCTTCTTTAAGGTCGGACAACATATCGTAACGATAAATATAGCTCGGGCAGTGGCAAGCGACGAAGTCGGCGTGGTCTATTAGGTAACTACTCTTAATGGGCTTGTCGCCGAAACGTAAGTGGCTTATAGTGATACCGCCCGACTTTTTGGAGTCGTAGTGGAAGTAACCTTGCGCGTATTTGTCGGTGTGGTCGCCGATAATCTTAATGGAGTTCTTGTTCGCGCCTACGGTACCGTCGGAACCTAATCCGTAGAACTTACAGCAGATAGAACCTTCGGGAGCGGCGTTGACGAATTCGCCCATGGGGAGAGAAGTGTGGCTTACGTCGTCGTTTATACCTACGGTGAAGTGGTCCTTATTGGCAGCGCCCATATTAGCGTATACGCTCGCTATCATGGTGGGGTTGAATTCTTTGCTGCCCATACCGTAACGACCGCCTAAGATGACGAACTTTTCGTTGCGGAGCGCGGAGCAAACGTCGAGATACAAGGGTTCGCCGAGAGAGCCGGGTTCCTTCGTTCTGTCGAGTACGGTGACGTATTTTGCGGTGGCGGGGATAGCTTCTTTAAGTTTGTCTGCTCTGAACGGACGATAAAGTCTTACTTTAACCAAGCCTACTTTTCCGCCGCGAGCGTTGATATAATCTACGGTTTCTTCGCAGGCTTCGCATCCGGAGCCCATCATAACTATTACTTTTTCCGCGTCGGCGGCTCCGTAGTAGTCGAAAAGGTTATATTTTCTGCCGGTAATCGATTCGACCTGTTTCATGCAGCCTTCCACGATTTCGGGAACTCTGTCGTAATAAACGTTGCAGGCTTCTCTGTTCTGGAAGTAGATATCTCCGTTTTGCGCGGTACCTTTCTGAACGGGGTGTTCGGGGTTGAGCGCGCGGTTTTTGAAATCGCGTACGTCGTTCATATCGACGAGCTTCTTCATGTCTTCGTAGTCGATGACGTCGATCTTGCTTACTTCGTGACTGGTACGGAAACCGTCGAAGAAGTGCAGGAACGGAACTTTGGATTTAAGGGTGGCGAGATGGGAAACCAACGCAAGGTCCATAACTTCCTGAACCGAGTTGCTGCAAAGCATAGCAAAACCGGTCTGTCTGCACGCCATTACGTCGGCGTGGTCGCCGAATATGTTAAGAGCGTGAGCCGCCAAAGCTCTTGCCGATACGTGGAATACGCAGGGCATAAGTTCGCCCGCTATTTTGTACATGTTCGGTATCATAAGGAGAAGACCTTGCGACGCGGTGAAAGTGGTGGTCAGAGCGCCTGCGCAAAGAGAACCGTGAACGGCTCCCGCGGCACCTGCTTCCGACTGCATTTCTGCAATACGCAGTTCCTGTCCGAACATATTTTTCCTGCCCTGAGCAGCCCACTCGTCAGAGTTTTCCGCCATGGGGGAGGAAGGAGTGATAGGATATATAGCCGCTACTTCGCTGAACGCATAAGCTACGTGAGCCGCGGCGGTATTCCCGTCAATTGTCATTTTTTTACTCATCTGGACCTCCGTTTGAAAGTATATTTCGTTTGATGTTTGTTTTCGTTTCGTATATAGAAATACTCTTTAACAATTATATATACTATCCTAAATAAAGTCAAGGCTAAAAGTTAATTTCCCGTTCCGCAATGATTATTTTTGATATATCCGCCGTTGCGAATTGATATACCCGCCGTTTTAATTGTCGCGGCGTCGATGATGTGCGGCGTTTTTCTGCAATTTATAAAATTTGAGTTTGTATCCTTGAAATATATATTTCGGATACCGTAACTCCTATTTTGCGTTTATTTTAGAAAAACTATTGAAAAGCGTTAAAAAATTTAGTAAAATAAATATAACTATTTTTTTGGAGCAAAATATGAAAGCTATTAACGTGTTGAAAGGTATCGTAAAGATTATTATCGTCCTTTTGTTGATTGCGGCGTTAGCGTTGCTTATAATAAGTAACGTCGTTAAATATAAAGAAAAGAAAGCTATTATTTTCTTGCCGGGACTTCTTGCGAGCGGTCTTATCAACGAAGAAAAAGGGAAGCCCGTGTGGGACCCCTTCGTGTCGGAATGGAACATTATGGATATGTCCGACGAAAGCACGATGATGTCGATGATAGGGGATTTTGCAGTGACGGCGTTGTCGGAAAATATGCTCGGAGATATTTTAAGCAATTCGCCCGACAGTATTTTCAATCAGATAGCCATGGACGAAAACGGCGTACCCGTCAATAAGCACGTCGTTCCCGCCGATTTCGACACCTGCGAAACGGGGCATAAATACGGCGCGCTCCGTTCTTTCCAGAGAGCCTACGAAGCCGTCAACGCCCGCTACAAAAATTCGGGTGCGGATATAAGGATTTACAACTACGACTGGCGTATAGACAACAGAATAAGTGCCGCCAATCTTGAAAAGTTCATTAACGAAAAAGGCTACGACAAAGTTGTCCTTATAGGTCACAGTATGGGTAACGTGGTCATTGCAAACTACCTTGCGAGAAGCGAAGCAAATCGTAACAAAACCATAGCTCATCTGTCCTATGCGGGACCTATGTACGGTTCTCTCAGTGCGTTGACCACGTTGGAAGACTTCGAAGGCATGGCGCAGATGCTTTACGATATCGTTGATAAAATACCTTTGCTGGGGAGCGGCATAAGAAGCGAAATCGACCGCGTTTTTGCCGAACAGTTCACGCCGCTCGGTATGCATATACCCACGATAGCGCAGCTTCTGCCGTCGCCCGAAATGTTCGACACACCTTATTGCGAAGGAAACAAGAGTTTTCTTTATATAGACGGTCGCCCCGTAAAAACGAGAGAAGAACTGTTATCTTTTTACAAGACCCGTAAGTGGTCGTATACCGACGACGGCTCGAAAGTAAAATGTTTCGTGGACGATTTGGGCGAATACTGGGATAGTTTTTACGTCGACACCGAAAACGGCAAAGCGCACGCTTCGACCTTAGTTCCGACTTACTATTTTGCGGGAGTGGGGACGAAAACCACTACGGCAGTGTATATCGAAAACGACAAGTTTGTAAGAACCGGCAGCGATATGCAGGGCGACGGAACCGTGCCTTATTACAGCGCGACGCTCAACAATACCGACAAGGTGTTTACCGAATCCGCAAACAAGTCCGACAGCCGCTATGTAGTAAGCGTACCCGTAAAGAATCACGGCGAATGCGGGTGCGATTTCAAAAACGAAACCGAAAGAGAAACCTTTGCTTATCTCGACGAAGCGTTGAAAGTCGATTTTGCGGAGTTTTTCAAAAATCTGTTCGCATAATAACATTATTAGGCGTTGACAACGGTTCGGTTTTGTGATAGATTTTTTTCGGATTTAACTTTCGGATAATTGCCGTAAAGCGTAAAAATTGTTCGCAAGGAGAAAGCTATGAAAAAAGAAAACGAAAGACGAGTGACCGCGCCTACGCGAAAAAATTACGACGCGTTGACGAGAGCTTTGACCTCTCTTATGTCGGAAAGAAGTTACGGAGATATATCCGTGGTGGAAATCTGCGAAAAAGCGAAAGTTCAGAGAGTGACTTTTTATAACTATTTCGAAGATAAAGACGACCTTTTGAGATTTTGCGTAAAAGAGCTTATGGGGGCTTTTTCGGAAAGGGTAAAAATAGATAAAGAAGTCACCGACGAAGATATAGACAAGCTGACGAGA
Organism: Christensenella sp. UBA6420; assembly: GCA_002439705.1. Classification (GTDB taxonomy): domain Bacteria; phylum Bacillota; class Clostridia; order Christensenellales; family DTU072; genus CAG-1782. Next base: position 2,111 of record DJPE01000086.1, on the reverse strand, counting down.
CTTACTATATTCTTTATCGAAAAAAATCGCGCTATAGTGGAAAATCTTTTTAACGAAAAGGACGGAAAGGGCGTATTTATTATTCAAAGAATAATATCGGGTTATTTTTCCGATAAGGCGGCTACCGACGACGTCGTGCCTATCCCTGCCGGACTATACGGAGAATATTGTTCCGCAAGCATAGTTTTCGCGATAAAATGGTGGCTCGACGAAGGGAAAAATTATACCGAAGAACAGATGGTAAGTTACGTAAAACTACTAATAAACGCCGAAAGATTTATCGAAAAACACAATTAAAAACAGGCGATTTTTATTAAAAAACGAAGAACGGATTTTTTTGACGAAATCCGTTTTTTTATATGTTTTTTCCGAAAAGCGGAGACCGTATCGTTTCGACAAATCTTTTCCGCAGAGTTTAATATATTATTTACATAATACTTTTTGGAAATTACAGTTGACCTGCGTTCGGTGTGTAATGTATAATGAGTTAGGTAAATTATGGCAGAAAGGCAGGTACTTAAACTTAAAGCGAGAGCGAAACTGAATCTTTTTCTCGGAGTCACGGGAAAGGTCGGAGAAAAACATTCTCTCGACACCCTGATAGTTCCCGTGGAGCTTTACGACGACGTGTATATGGAAAAATCCGACGCAGTCGAGATAAGCTACGACGGAAAGCCGAGTCCGTACGAAACGGATACGGTAAAAAAAGCCGTTAATTTACTTAAAGGACGATATTTCGACGGCGGAGTAAGAATAGACGTAATAAAGCGCATACCCGAAATGGCGGGCGTGGGCGGTTCTTCCGCGGACGCGGCGGCGGTAGTTAAGGGAATGGAAAAACTTTACGATTTCACGGCGGACGCGGCGGTAGTTGCCGAGATAGGGAGCGACGTTTATCCTATGTATCTCGACTGCCCCTGCCGACTGAAAGGGGTAGGAAAGGAAGTCGAAAAAGTAAATATCCCCGACGGAATGAAGTTCGTTCTCGTCGAAACGGGAAAAGGGGTAAGCACTAAACTTTGTTTCGACCTGTACGACTCGTTGGGGGGAGAAAATCCCGACGGCGACGAAATTATGAGAAAACTTGCCGCGAAAGAGTATTTCACTCCCGTAAACGCTCTTTATTACGGCGCGGTGAAATCGGTGCCCGAAATCAAAGACGCGTTGGACGCGTTGAGTAAGGTGGGGTTCCGTTGCGGAATGACGGGCAGCGGAAGCGGAACGTTCGGGTACGAATACGACGAGAAAGTCTTTAACGAAAAACTGTCGGCTCTCGAAAAGTCGGCGGGTAAAAAATATAGGATAACAACCTTTTAAGGAGAGGACATGACCAAGAACACTTATGATTATCCCGTGTACTTGTTCAACGAAGGCACGAACTTCGAATCGTACAAGTTTTTTGCGGTGACTCCCGTGCATAAGGATAAGAAACGTATGTGGCGATTCAGAGTCTGGGCGCCCAACGCCGAAAGCGTGAGCGTAGTGGGCGATTTTAACGACTGGAACCGCGACGCCAACCCTATGGAAAGGCTCGGAACGACGGGTATCTGGGAAGGATACGTCAGGGGAATAAAGCGTTACAACAACTACAAGTATTCCATTCAGGGAGTAGACCACGTAATTAGGCTTAAAGCCGACCCGTACGCAACTCATAGCGAAACCGCTCCCGCTACCGCGTCGAAAATTTACGACATAGACGGCTACGACTGGGGCGACTCCGAGTACCTTGCGGCAAGAAAGGGGCGTAACAGCTACGAACTGCCCATGAATATCTACGAAGTTCACGCAGGGTCGTGGAAAATACACGCCGACGGCAATTTCTATTCTTACCGTCAGTTAGCCGACGAATTAGTACCCTACGTCAAGGATATGGGGTACACGCAT
>DJPE01000086.1:0-128 GCA_002439705.1 Christensenella sp. UBA6420 | reverse complement strand
CGCTACGGCACGCCGCACGACTTTATGTACTTCATCGACAAGTGCCACAAGGAAGGAATAGGGGTAATAATGGATTTCGTCCTTAGTCACTTCCCGAAAGACGAGTTCGGACTTTACGAATTCGACGG
>DJPE01000010.1 GCA_002439705.1 Christensenella sp. UBA6420 | reverse complement strand
CCGCCGCGATAAGGGTCTTCATTCCGCCTATCTTGTCTTCTTTCGTAAGTTCTACGCCGTCGAAGAATTTTTCCATAAGTTCTTCGCTTGCGGAAGCTACGGTTTCGGTAAGTTCGGCATTGTCGGCGTTTATAGCGTCGGTAAGATTTGCGGGAACGGCAATTTCCGCTCCGTTTACGTCGTACGCCTTGCCGGTAAGCACGTCCACGTATCCTTGCATGTTCGTGCCTTCGGTAATCGGGAATTCTATCGCGCATACTTTACTTCCGTATTTTGCCTTAATAGCGTCTACGGTGGTAAAGAAGTTGCTGTTTTCTTTATTTAAGCCGTTAATAAACAAAATTACGGGGATTTTGCGTTCGGTGCAGTAGTCGAGAGCTTTTTCTGCGCCCACGCTAAGGCTGCCGCTTGCCTGAGTGACTACGATAGCGCCGTCGCAAACGGTAAGAGCGCCCACCATTTCTCCTTCAAAATCGAAGAATCCGGGGGTATCTATTACGTTGATTTTATAATCCTTATAAAGAACGTAACTCATAGAAAGAGAAATACTCATCTTTCTGTTGATTTCTTCGGCGTCATAGTCGCTTACGGTAGTACCGTCGTCAACTTTACCGAGTCGGTCAATAGCTTTCGTATTAAAGAGCATAGCTTCTAGAAGGGAAGTTTTTCCTTCGCCGCCGTGTCCGATAAGAGCGATATTTCTTATTTTTTCTTTACTGAATACTGCCATATATATCTCCTGTTTTTGATTTTTTTAGCAACTATTACTATGATAACATTATTCTATGCATATTTCAAGGGGGAATTTTCTAAAAAAATGTCCTGAAAACGTCGCTTTACGCTCCTCGCCCAAAAAAATAAAATAACCGACGGCGGATTTCTGTATTGTAATAGCCGTTTTTCAAAAAAACATCCAAACCTTCGTTATTCGTAATTAGGAAAAACGCAACCGAACCCGGTTGCGTTTTTCCTATCGTATTGAAAGTTATTTATTGTATAGATTATTGATTTTTTACCTTTTTGGTCTTAACGGAAGTGACTATTATAGCCACGACGATACCGACCAATACGGTGGCGGCAAAAGTAGAGGCTACCGCAGCCCAACCTATCGAAACGGTGGTGCTGGCGGGGTTGACTACTTTGACGCCGTTATTTATTACGTAGGCTTCCGTATATTCGGCTACCTGATCGTTTACGCTCAAAATCGTATCGGCATACTTGTCATACAAGCTGTCGAAACTTTTGTCGACAAAAGTTCTATGTTCCTCGGTACAAGGCGTGTCGGCAATGAGCGCGGCTTTTTGTTCGAGTATTTTTGCAGTACTGTCACAGTCCGCTTTCAAAGCGATTACGTTTTCTTTCTTTTGAACGAGATTATTATATAAAGAAGTATCTCCGCCTACTATCGTGATTTTTCCGTCGGTTCCGTTCATAACTACCGATTCATAAAGCTGGCTGTATTTTTCGATAGTTTCGGAAAGTTCTTTTATCTGATCTGCGTAAGCAAGACTCTTTACCTCACATTCGTGTTGGCGGTTGGCTAAATTAGCCTTGAGATTTAAGGACACGCCTTCTTTCTGCACGTTGTTGAGAAGAATGTAGTTCTCGAGCGAGGTTATGCGGTTTTCCAAAATGGAAACTTCGTTGCCTAATTTAGCGGTTATCGCCTGATACGAGTCGGGAAGAGCGTTGAGAACACTGCGTACTGAATTGATTTGCGCTTTATAAAGGTCGATAAGGTTATAGTAATCGACTGCGGTTTCCAAAGCCGAAGCTCCTATACCGTCGGTCACGCGAAGGTCGTATTTATAGGTTTCTTTAAAGTACTCTCTGTATGCTTCGTTGACGTTATTGAGAAGTTCGGGGTATCTGTTCGACTTTATCGCGGAGATGCTCTTCGTTTCCAAACTCAGAGTATAACGGGTGGGGATATACTCGTAAGTAGGATCGGCGGCTATCTTTTCCGCCACGGCGGAACTTATATAAGGAGCAACCGCTATCGCGTCTTCCACTACGGGCGCCAACTTCGCGACCATCGCTTCATCGTACCCCATATTCTTAAGGGCGGCGTTTATTACGTTGGACGACTTAATCATATTGTTGTTAAGCACGGTGCCGTCGGGAGCAAGTCCCTTTTCTATTCCTTTGTGAGTATACTCTATAGTAGTGGAATATGTTTTCTTTTCTATAGTAGTGACGCCTACTATTACCGCGAGACAAGCGCCTATTATAGCCGCGATTATCGCATAAACAAGAATTCTTTTTCCGCTCTTTTTCACCAACGCGAAAAACTTTTTGAAAGTAAATTCTTCCTGTTGAACAATCGTGTTTTCTTCCATTTTAGATAACCTCCGAAAAGAACGCGAAACACAAAAACTCTTTCGCACTCTTCGTCTATTTTATTGTATTATATCATTATAATGCATAATATTTCAAGTAAAATATAATATTTGTTATATATTTACATTTCGGACAAATCAAAATCAAAAGGACACCGCATCAAAAAGTGTTCCTTTTGCGTTCGTTTTTTGTCAAGCATTTTTTTCTAATCGCAAATATGACGATATAAAATCTTCTTGCGACGAAAGGTACAACGCCCCCGAAAAAACTATATTCTCTTCCGGTCCTACTATGGTCGCAGGCACTTTAAGAGTCTTGGTAGTAAAATCTCTGAAACCTACTTGCAGACTACCGTACCCCGTAAAAAGGATACCCGTACCGGCCACAGTGCGAGCTGTTTCCATTGGAGCGGCGAGCAAAGCCGCGTCAAGAACTTTAAGTATTCTGCCGTAAACGTACAGAACTTCCGAATGCAATTCTCTTGCTGTAAGCACCAATCTTTTTCCCCTGCCCGTCAGAGCGTCGCTGCCCGTAACGGCACATTTCGACAAGTCGTTGGAATAAAGGGACGACGCGTTTATTTTCAGTTCTTCTGCGCTTTCGTCGGAAATAATCAATTTGTAGCTTTCTTTTACAAAGTCCTTTATCCTTTCGTTTACCGTGTTAGCGCCTATGTCGAGAGAGTAACCGCTTATTAGTTTTCCCCCTTCGAACAAGCCTATCTCGGTGGTTTCGCCCCCTATTATCGCGGCGGCTTTTATATTACGTTCATGCAAATACGGCATAAGCCCCAAAAGACTTTCCATAAGAAAAATATCGGTATACCCGGCGTCTATGAAAGTTCTTTCTATCTCCAACTTCTGTTCGGGGTTAAGTCCGCAACCTATAAGCACGCATACGGACGGGTTTGAAAATCTGCCGCACGCTTCCGAAAGGTATTCCTTTACGAGAAGAGCGCATCCGAACTTGTGCGCAACCGCTCCCTTTATTACGGGGCGTAAAAACATTTCATCTTCGTCAATATCATATCTCATCTTAACCGCGGCTTCGCCTATCGCTACCGCAACAGGCCGTAAAGAACGCTTCACTATAAGAGCGGCGGGACGGCGGAGCAAAACTCTTCCGTCGCCGTATATCGTAAAATACGTCGAGCCGAAATCAAATACCACCCTATTCTTTTGCATAACCTTTCTCCACAAATATTCTTTTTATCCTGTACAGCGGCAAACCGACGATATTGTCGTAATCGCCGTCGAATTTTTCCACGACTTCTCCGTCCTGAATACCGTACGCGCCGGCTTTATCGAGAGGCAGATATTCGGAAACGTATTTTTCTATCTCCGAATCGGTCATATTCTTTATATCAACGTACGATTTTTCGGTAAAAACTATCTCTTCGCCGTCGATTTTAACGTATACGCCGCTTATTACTTCGTGCGTTCTGCCGCGCAATGCTCTAAGCATTCCGACGGCGTTTTCTTTCGTATGCGGTTTGCCGTAAATTTTTCCGTCGAGAGCGACTACCGTATCGCAAGCTATTATTACGTCGCACTTGGTATTCACGCTACGACCTTTTAATTTCGCGTTGGTCGCGGCGATAAATTCCGGTTTTCCTTCGCTTATCTCGTCTGCGACGGGATTTTCTACGGTAAAATCCGTTAATTTTAATAAAAGCTCCCTTCTTCTGGGCGAAGAGGAAGCTAAAATTACTTTAAGCATTACAGTATATCGAGATTTTTCTTAAACGCTCTCTTGAATTCGCCCGTCGCGCTCATAGCGTCCTTTATTTCGAGCGTGCAGTCCGAAGTGGACTCGGTCTTTAAGATAACGCTGTCGCCGAGTACGTCGCAGGTAAGAGAAGTAATGACCCCTGCCATACTGCGATCGAAACATTCCGCAATGCGGACGATTACTCCGAGTTTTCTCACGGCGTCGAGTTCTTCTTCGCTGAGCATATTGACATACTGCTGAATTTCTACCCCTTCGAGCGGCTGATACCAGTGCATACCCGCTACGAGAGCCGACATAATAAGGTCTTTTTGCTGAATTCCGTACAGGTTGCTGTTAAGAATAAAGTAGAACGTGTGCTTATGATGGTCGTAGAACTTGAAGCTGCTGCCTATATCGTGCAGCTGCGCCGCAACTCTTAATACCTTAACGTAAGTTCTGGGCAGTTTGTGCAACACCTTTAACTGTCTGTATAGCTGTAATGCTATGTCGAAAACGTGTTCCGAGTGTTCTACGTTCATATTGAACTGCGAAAGCAAGGTATAAATACTGTGACCGAGTACGTCGCCGATAGGTTTTTCCATAGTGGACGGAACGGCGTAACGGAACATTGCGCCTTCTCTGAGTCCCGCACCCGAAATGACGACTTCGGAAAAGTTGCTCGTGGTTTCGATGGCTTTAAGACAGCTTAATGCAGCGGGCAAAATGTCCGCTCTCGCACTGGATAAGCCCTTTATTCTCGCGGCTTGCGCAAGGTCGAGAGCCTTGAACGTGTTATATATATTGTTGAACTCGTCGAAACCGATATGGTAATTATGTGCCATATCCAAAGGATATCTCTTGAAACGGCGACTTATCTTGCCGAGATTGCGGATAGAACCGCCTACGCCGATAAGCTGCGTATCGGGATCGAGATTCTGATACCAATCGAGTTTGTTAAGATGCTCGGTGACGTACTCTTCGATAAGACGGGAACGTTCCAACGGGTCGCTCGACGCGTCGGCGAATTTTTCCGTCAACGTGACCGCTCCGAACGGTAACGTGTCCTGAGCCAACATTACCCTGCGGTTATAATAAATAAGTTTTACGCTGCCGCCGCCTATATCCACGATAAGTCCTTTCGGCACGTCCATACTGTTTATTACTCCGGTATAAACAAGTCCCGCTTCTTCCTCCTGACTGAGTACGGTAAGTTTTATTCCGCAACTCGACAGCACTTCGTCTACGAAACTCTTTCTGTTTTTCGCTCTGCGTACCGCCGCCGTCGCATACGCGAACACGCGGCTTACTTTATGGCTTTCGTAAAGATTTTTGAAAGTCTTGAGAGTCTTGACCATCTGCTGAATGCGAAGCGGACGCAAAAATCCGTCTACTTCCATTCCTTTCGCTAATCTGACGGGTTCTTTAAGCTCGTCGATTACGGTAAAATATCCCCCTTCTCTTATACTTACTATAACAATTCTCGCAGTGTTTGAACCGATATCGATAATCGCTATCTTCTCCATAATTTCTCTCCTTATGTTTTTATATCCGTTATTTTTCTTCTTACGTTTTCTCTAACAAATTTATTATATAATAAGCTCTTTTTAATTTCAACGATTTTTACTATTTTTTTACAACTGTTTCCAAACATTTTTTTTGTAAATTACATAAAACGACTTTTCTCGTCGGAAACCGCCCGAAATAAGCTTCGTTCTTCTATAAAACCCGACGAATGAAAAATTATAAAAGGGTATAAAAAACGGCAAAACGTTAAGTCTTGCCGTTTTCGTCGTCGAACTACTGAAAGGACTATCTCTTGTACTTGCTGAGGATGGAAGAATCGTGTCCTAAAATCTGTCTTACGTCTGCGGCGTACTTGCCTTCCGTTTTTTCGGGGGCAGGAGCTGCGGGAGCGACTTTCTTCGGTTCTTTTCTGATCTTCTTCGTGGTGGGAGCAGCGTATTCCTTGCGGAGATAAGAAGTATCCACTTTGATGAAGCCGGAGAATTCGGAAGTATAAGCTCCTTCTTCTACGTTAATGTCGATTACGTCCATACCTTTGGCTTTAAGGTAGCTTACGATAGGAAGAATATCTCCTTCGCCGGTAGCGAAACCTACTGCGTCAACGGTGGAAGACATACCGATAAGAGTACCGTCGATTACCTGACGGGTATCGAGTTTGTTTCTTCTCTTAGAAGCGATAGGCGTTACTGCGTCGTATCCTTTTGCCGCGATGTATTCGTTAAAGTCACGGTTACGTTTTGCTACGTAGCTATAAAACTTTACGTTTACGATTTCGTAAGTTTCTTCGATTTCTGCGGTAAGTTTCTTAAATCCTTCGCAGGACACTCTCAAACTTGCAAGGTCGATAAGCAATGCTATTTTCGGCTTTTTCATTTTATCCTCCAAAATGTTCTTGTTTTTGTTATTTTATTTATTTTTCGGTAATATTATTTTCACGGAAATAATAATACAGATATTGTTGCGCATATCCGGCAAGCTCGCCGAACCTGTCAACCAACCGTCCGCTCATGCGTCCGATATCGTTGTCTTTTTCATATCCCATCGACGCATAAATCCTTTTACTCCACACGTCCATAGGAAATAAGTCGGTCTTCTTGAATGCGAAAAGCAATATGCAGTCCGCCACTTTCTGCCCTACCCCTTTAAGTTTAAGCAACTCTTTTCTCGCGGTAGCGGTGTCCGACTTTTTTATTTCGTCAAGGTTCATATCAAGGAGCGTCTTCGACGAAGAAAAAAGATATTCGTCCCTGTACCCTGCTCCTATCGCAGTGAAAAACTCTTTCGGCGCGTTCGCCATAGCTTCTTTCGTCGGAAAAGCGTATCCCTTATCGGTCCTTTCTCCCAACCCTTCGCAGAGTCTTTCTATTATCTTCTTTATTCTCGGAATATTGTTATTCGCGGAAATAATGAAAGATATTATCATCTCGTACGGGTCCTGATTAAGAAGTCTTATTCCGTATCCGTACTCGACTGCGGGTCTTATCCCGTCGAAATTTTCCGTCAGGCTCTTCTTAATCGCGGAGTAATCGCGTTTTAAGTCGAAGTAATCGACGAAAAATTCGGGTTCTTCGGTTTCTATTATAACACGGTCGTTTTCTTTTCGCAATAGGCAATTATAATTTTTTGCAAAAAGAGTATAACAATCCCCTGTCTTTCGGTATCTAAAAACCTGCCCGCAGTCAAGTATATGTTCTATATTGAATTCGGACAGGTCTTCGATTACTATTTTTTTATCGCAAGTAACGTATTTCACGTCGTCGATATTATAAATTAGTCTGCGTATACGCTAACTTGTTTATATCTCTTATCTCTGCTACCTGCTTCTTCAAATCTCACGGTGCCGTCTACGAGAGCGTACAAGGTATCGTCCTTGCCGATGCCCACGTTGAGTCCTGCGTGGAATTTAGTACCTCTTTGTCTGACGAGAATGTTGCCGGCGAGGCAAGCCTGTCCGTCGCTCTTCTTGGGTCCTAAACGTTTAGCAGCACTGTCACGTCCGTTCTTGGTGCTACCCATACCTTTCTTATGGGCGAATAATTGAATATTCATAAACATGTTATTTTACCTCCACTTTTACATAAGAACCGTATCCGCTCTCTATATCTTTGAGCCCTATAAGCATAGTCTCCGTAACGGCGTCTATCCTTATCCTTTCTTCTCCGATACTGTCGGGAACGGAAAAACGTATAAATCCTTCGTCCGCAACGTAATCTACTTTCGACGACGAGAACTTTATTATTCCCATAAGAGCGGTCTGCGTAACCGAACTTACCGCGGCGCACACTATGTCCTTGCCGAACTTGGCGTACCCCGAATGTCCCTTTACGGTGACTTCTCTTATTCTTCCGTCTTTACGGATTACTGTCACGGTAGTCATAGTCTTAATTAGCCTTTGATGTCCAAAATTTTAACTTCGGTATACGGCTGACGATGACCTTGACGTTTACGTTCGTTCTTCTTAGCTTTGTACTTAAAGATATCGATCTTCGCGCCCTTGCCGTTGCTCAGAACCTGAGCTTCCGCATACGCGCCTTCGACTACGGGAGTACCTACGGTAAGTTTGCCTTCGTCAGAAATCATCAGAACGTCAAACTTAACGGTGCTGCCGACTTCTGCGTTAAGCAACTCCACACGAATAACGGAGTCCTTTTCTACTTTGTGTTGTTTTCCACCGGAAACGATAATTGCGTACATAAAATCCTAACCTCCTTTTAGAAGACTCGCCAAAACCGGGTGGCAAAATGCGTCTTTGATTACCCTTATTGTGCGGCTATGATATAATTTACCATAAAGCAAGTATTTTTGCAAGCGTTTTCGTAAGACTTTCCCGAAAAATCGCCGTATTCCTGCACGAAATCTATTTCAACCCGCACGAAATATTTTACTTCTATCCGCTTTCCCGCCGCTACGAAAATTTCCGCCCGCCGCCGAAATATTCGCAAACGGTAAATTTTAAGCAAAAACTTACAAAAACGACCCGTTTGCAACCGCAAAAAGTTTAATTGTTGACATATTATCGTTATCGTAATATACTTATAGAATAAAAGGCAACACAGTCGTTACCCGAAATCAGGAGATGAATTATGAAAAAAGTTTTGATACCGATAGTCATTATATTCGCTATCCTTGTAGCCTGCCTTACCGTCGGTTGCAACTCGACTACTCTCGACAAGGTGGTCGGAACGTATATGCTCACTACGAAGACCGAACAGCGTATCGACGCCGAAGAAGCCACCGACTTTATCGACAAATACGGAATAAAATGCTTCGTCGTACTCGACGGCTCGGAAAAAGGCTACTACGTCTACGGCGACAACGATACCCCCACTACCTGCAAAGAAATAAAAGTGGAATATATAAAATCGACCGACGACGAGAAAAAAATAAGCTCGGTAAGGTTATACCTTAACCCGGATAACGCCACCGATTACGACTCTTATTTCGTAAACTACGACAGTAAGACGAAGAAGAATTATCTCGTCTACAAAAAACAAGCTATCCGCTCCGACCTTATCGACTCCCTTAACTACGCTAAGACCACCGAATTTACGCAGTTGTCGACCACGGCGGCGATTTCCGTCGTGAACGGTTATCTCGGGGCCGACCTTAAAGTCATCCCCTACGCTCTCAGTAACCTGCACGGACTTAACGCGGTCTACGCGTACGATACCGACACTTCCGCCGAGTACGTCACTCCTTACGTATACTATTTTTACGATATCGACGCCGCTAACCGTACCGCAAAAATCTACTACGCGCTTAAATCCGATTTAGTGCGGCATGAAGAAACCGCAACCATAACATACGACATTTCCGGTCAGACCGAAGATACGAAAGGCACGGTGACGATAGGAGAAACCGTCTTTACTCTCACGTCTTCCTACTACGCTTCCCGCACCGAAACGATAGACGGCAAGACTATATCTTTCGATCTCTACCGCACCGGCGAAAACGATATAGAAACCGCGATAGAAAACGCAATAAACGAATATAACGCGTCGCTCCCGCCCGAAGAAGACGGCGGCGAAACCGCAGGAAACGAATAAACTAAAAAGTCACTTATAAAACGAAAGCTCCGAAAAAAATCGGAGCTTTTATTTTTATTCTTTCGTTGTCGACTCTTATTTGACGAACGCGGCGAAAGCTCTGTGAGCTTCGTAAAGGTCGGCTTTGGCGATAAGTTCGTACGGGGCGTGCATCGAAAGCACGGGTACGCCTACGTCTACGGTGTCGATATTGTAGTTAGCCAAAAATTTAGCTACCGTGCCGCCGCCGCCAAGGTCTACTCTGCCGAGTTCTGCGGTCTGCCATATTACGCCGTCGTCGGCGAATTTCTTGCGTAAGAACGCGATGAATTCCGCGCTGGCGTCGTTGCTGCCGCTCTTACCCCTTGAACCGGTGAACTTGCACATAGCCACGCCGTTGTTGGCGAAAGAAGCGTTGTTTTCTTCAAATACGTCTGCGAAAGCGGGGTCGTACGTTGCGGTAACGTCGGCGGACAAGCATTTGCTGTTGGCGCGGACGACTGCGGAGCTTACTCCGTAAGAATCGGCGATGCAGTCTATTATATCTTTAATAAGGATACATTGCATACCCGTGTTGCCTTCGCTGCCTATTTCTTCCTTGTCGGCGAGAATGGTTATTATAGTCTTATCGGTTTCCGTCTGCAAAGTAGCGGTGATTTCGGGATAAGCGCAAACTCTGTCGTCGTGACCGTATCCGGCAAGGAACGACCTGTCCAAACCTACGTCGCGGGCTTTCAATGCGGGGACGGCTTCGATTTCCGCGCTAAGGAAATCTTCTTCGTCGATACCGTACTTTTCGTTGAGTATTCTGAGTACGTTGAGTTTAACCGCTTCCTTTTCGTCTTCTTCCACGGGGATAGAACCTACGATAAGGTTAAGTTTTTCGGCGTTAAAGGCTTCGCTTACTTTCTTAACGGCCTGTTCCTGCGAAAGGTGCGGGAGAAGGTCGGTTATATAGAAAATGGGGTCGGCTTCGTCTTCGCCGATGTTCACGGTAATGACGTTTCCGTCTTTAAGGGCTATTACGCCGTGAAGAGCGAGCGGGATAGTGAGCCACTGGTACTTCTTGATTCCGCCGTAATAGTGCGTCTTAAGATAAGCTATATCGGTCTTTTCGAAGAGCGGAACTTGCTTTAAGTCGAGTCTGGGGCTGTCCACGTGAGCTACGAGAATACGAACGCCGTACTTGGCTACGTCCGCACTACCCGCCTTTATTATGAACATTCCTTTTCCGCGGTTGTTGTAGTAGAGCTTGTCGCCGGGTTTAATCTTAGAACCGAGAACGTAAGGTTTGTATCCTTCGTTTTCCACCAAAGAAACCGTTTCTTCCACTACTTCTCTTTCGGTTTTGCCGTTGTCGAGAAAAACTCTGTATCCTTCGCAATAGCTCTGGATTTCCGCTTTCTTTTCCGCGTCCGCCGTAGCGTACACGTTTTGTCTTTTATAAGTCAATTCCATAAAAATCACTCCTTACAGATTTATTTTTCCTAATATGAACAGTATATCACATTTTAATCCGAAATCAAACGGATATTCGCATTAAGCGAAAAATATATTTCCGAAAAAAATTTTAGTTTTCGGAACTATTATTCTATATCGGTAACGGTTAAAACGTCGTTTTTTATCGTAAACTTAACGTTTTTGCCGCAGAACTTTACTCCGTAGCTTCTTTCTTCGTCGATATACGCCGGGCGCGGGTCTTCTTTAAGACACCCTTCCAATTCTTCCGCCTTGTCGCAAGGCAAAAGTTTTTTGAGTTCTTCGGGAAAAACCACTTTAATATAATGGTCGTCCACTTCGTCGGCGTAACCGCATTTCGCGTCCGCATGACAGTCGGTGCGGAGATACGGCTTGATATCGATAATAGGCGTTCCGTCCATAAGGTCGGCTCCTTCGACTATAAGTACCGTACCTTCGTTTTCGGTTCTTTCCGTACCGACGAGTTTTACCGACGATAGCCCTAAATGGTTCGGGCGGAACGGCGACCGACTCGCAAAAACCCCTACTTTCCTGTTTCCGCCAAGCCGCGGCGGTCTTACCGTCGGCGACCACTTTTCTCTGTGCGCTTCCGAAAAGTCGAATATAAGCCATAAGTAATCGAACCCGTCTATTTCCTTAATCGCCGCTTCGTCGCGGTATTCGGGTTCGAATACAATTTTACCGTAAGTTTTTACCCTGCCGCTCTGACGGGGAATACCGAACTTCTCGTCGAAATCCGTCCTTATCTTAGCTACGGGCTTTACCGAAAATTCCATACTATTCGGGCATATATTCGTCGAGATACTTTTCGCAGTCGGCGTATTTCTTTATTTTCGGATTTTTAACTATCTTACCTTTTATCGCCACCATATACGGTTCGGCAAAGTTGCGGAAATCGTCGAGCGGGTTTTTGTCTGCTACGATAAAGTCCGCGCTCTTCCCTTCTTCGATACTGCCCGTTTCCTTGTCTATCCCCGCTATTTCGGCGTTGACGAGCGTGGCTGTGTGCAGAGCGAATTCCGGACTTACTCCCACCAACTTTACGAAATAAGCGAGTTCTCTCCACATATCGTAATGCGTAATAAAAGGACAACCCGTATCCGTGCCTAATCCTACCTTAACTCCGTGTTCCAACGCCTTTTTCGTGCCGTTTATTACCCCGTCCAACACGACGTTACTGTTATACTGCACCATTTCGGTAGCGTGAGTAATTTCCCTGTCGAATTTAGCCAGCGGCAACGCGGGCGACAACGTGCAGATATAGCTTGCTCCCGTTTCTTCAAACTTTTTCGCGGTTTCTTCGTCCATAACCGCTCCGTGTTCTATCGTGTCCACGCCGTTGTATACCGCTACCTTTACCCCTTCGGGGCTTTCGACGTGAGCGGCTACTTTAAGTCCTAACCTATGCGCTTCGTCGCAACACGCCCTGACTAACTCCGCCGGCATCTTCAATACGCCCGGTTCTCCCTTGACTTTCGCGTCGAGTACGCCGCCGGTTATCATAAGTTTTACAAGGTCAACCTTTTCTTCCGCCAACTTTCTTACCATCTCTCTCGCTTCTTCTTCGGTTTTGCAACCGACGGCAACCGTGCCTACCATATGTCCGCCGGGTACGCCTATCGCGGTGTTTGCGGCGAGTATACGCGGTCCGAGCGTCTTGCCCGAGTTTATTCTGTCCCTTAAAATCGTGTCGAAATCGCTTACTCCGCCCACAGTCCTTACCGTGGTCACGCCCGAATAGAGTTCCGATTTAGCGAAACTTTTGCACAACGCTATTCCTACGCTTCTCGTAAGCTCG
>DJPE01000042.1:9539-13670 GCA_002439705.1 Christensenella sp. UBA6420 | reverse complement strand
AAGGACGTACCTTTTGGAAGGTAACGGCGTGTCGATAAAACAAATAGAAGTCGATTAGAAAAACGGAAACTAAAATAAAGAAAGAACCTTTTTTGCGAAGGTTCTTTTTTTATGCAGATTTTATATACGGATAGTTATTTTATATTAAGTAATTCTTTCGGAGCGTGAATAATGGTAGTCGCGCCGACGGATTTTAGATACGGTTCGGAACGGAAACCCCAACATACGGTTACGCAAGGAAGCCCTGCGTTTTTTGCGGTGGCTATATCGACTTCGCTGTCGCCTATATAGACGGCTTCCGAGCGTGGAACGTTAAGGGAAGACAGGACGAAATTTACCGAATCGGGGTAAGGCTTTTTCCTTATGCCGTCCTTTTGTCCCGTCACCGAGTCGAATACATCGGGAAAGTGCAGGTTCACTAAATTTTGTACGGCGGAGTCAATTTTATTTGACACCACGGCTAAAAGGCAACCGTTCTTTTTGAGTTCGGACAAAACTTCCTTTATTCCGTCGTAAGGGCGGGTGGAGTCGTTGCAATGCTCCGCGTAATAGGTTTTGAAATCGTAAAACACAATATCCGTTACCGTGTCGGGGGTACCGTTAGGCACGCTTAAATCTATAAGTCTTCGTATGCCGTTACCCGTGAAAGCGGTGACTTCGTCCTTAGTCCTTGCCGGAAGCCCGTTTTTTTCGAGCGAATAATTCACTGCGGAATACAAGTCGTTTATCGTGTCGAGAATAGTTCCGTCCAGGTCGAAAATAAACAGTTTTTTCATATTTACACGCCTTATCGATAGTAATTTTATCATCATAAATTTAGCATTACGAAGAGCGTTTGTCAACGAAAGGAAAGGATATTTTATTTCCGACACCGATAAAAGACCGTTAAAAAAGCAAGGTAACGATAAAGCAAAAGTTAAATGTGAAAAAAGTTTCATATTTCGTTTGACAAGAATATTTACGAGTGTTAATATATAAACGCTAAAATATGAAATAAAGTTCACATTAGCGAAATATGAATATTATGGAGAACGAAATATGGCATTGGTTGAACTCAGCGGAGTAAGTCGGGTATATAAGAGCGGCGACTACGTTTTGTACGCCTTGGACGGAGTGGACCTTAAATTGGACGAAGGAAAGTTTATAGTTATTCTCGGACCGAGCGGAGCGGGCAAAAGCACCCTTCTTAACTTACTCGGCGGCTTGGACAGTCCCACCGAAGGTAAAATAGTCGTAGACGGAAAGGATATATCCACGCTGGACGGCGACAAGCTCGCCGAATACAGAGCGTCTACGGTCGGTTTCGTATTTCAGTTCTATAACCTTATTCCCACCCTTACCGTTAAGGAAAACGTTGCGTTGGTCAAGGAGATAGCCCCTGACGCGTTGAGTCCCGAGAAGATGATAGAAGAAGTGGGGCTAATCGACCACGTTAATAATTTCCCGTCGGAACTTTCGGGTGGCGAACAGCAGAGAGTTTCCATAGCGAGAGCCTTGGCAAAGAACCCGAAAATACTTCTCTGCGACGAGCCTACGGGAGCGTTGGATTCGGAGACCGGTATACTCGTGCTGAAACTTCTTCTTTCGATGGCGAGAAACTACAAAAAGACGATAGTAATCGTAACCCACAATCAGAACATAGCGAAAATGGCGGACGTAGTGGTCAGAGTAAAGAGCGGCAAAGTCGTATCGGTAGAAAATCAGGATAATCCCGCGAGCGCAGACGAGGTGGATTGGTAAGATGCTTTTCAGAAAACTTTTGCGGACGATAGGCTTATACAAAGCTCAATTCATTTCGATGATAATAATGATAGCTTTGGGAATAGGCATATTCGTCGGCTTCAATATGGAATGGACGAGCCTTAAGAAGAACACGGACAGATTTTTCGAAGAAACCAATTTTGCCGATTACCGAATTACCGACGAAAAGGGATTCTCGGCGGAAGCCGTCGATAAGGTGGCGGCGATAGACGGCGTAAAGGCGGCGAGCAGGTACTTGTCGGCAAACGTGGACGTCAAGGAAAGGGCGGGCGACACGATAGCCTTTACCGTAACCGAAAATTTCGACGTATCGTCGTTTCTTCTTCTAAACGGCACGGGATACGACGCTTCGAGTGAAGACGGTATATGGATTGCGGAAGCTTACGCAGGCAAGAACGAACTTAATATAGGCGATAGCCTTACTTTGGTGTATAAGGGTAAGGAAATGAGCGGCGTTATTAAAGGACTCGTTCAGTCGAGCGAATATTTAGTCTGCACCGCCGACAAAACGCAGGTTATGCCTGACTACACCAAGCACGGGTTTGCGTACGTTTCGCCAGCGTTTTACAAAAAGGCTATGGGCGGTAGAGATTACTATCCGCAAATAAACGTAATAAGTTCTATGGAGTCCGACGACTTCAAGGAAGCGGTAAACGCTACTCTCGGCAAGACCACGTTTATTTTATCGAAAGAAGAAAGCGGAGCTTACGCCCTTGCGAAAGGGGAAATAGAAGAAGGGCAGACGATGGGGTCGATTATTCCCGTAATGTTTCTTCTTATCGCCGTCCTTACCATGGTGACTACGATGCACAGAATCGCCGCTAAGGAAAAAACGCAGATCGGTACTCTCAAAGCGTTGGGATTTAAGGATAAAAAGATACTCGTTCATTACACTTCTTACGCTACGATAATAGGCTTAATCGGCAGCGTAATAGGTATAGGAATAGGCTACGGAGTGGCTGCGATTATTTTAAGTAAAGACGGCTCGATGGGGACTTATTTAGATATGCCGTACTGGTCGAAACACATGCCCTGGTTCGGGTGGTTGGCGATAGTCGCGGTAATAGCCGCGCTTACCCTTATAGGTTTCCTTTCGGTAAAATCAATGCTTAAAGGCACGGCGGCGGACGCATTAAGACCGTATTCTCCGAAAAAAATGAAACCGCTCGCGATAGAAAAAACGAAGCTGTGGAAAAAACTTTCTTTCGGCGTGCGTTGGAACATGCGCGATATAATGCGCCACAAGTCGAGAACCTTTATGAGCCTGTTCGGCATATTCGGTTGTATGATGCTTATGGTGGGCGGACTCGGAATGAGAGATACCTTTAATGCGCTTCTCGATTCCTATTACGATTCCGCACTGAATTACAACGCGAAAATAAATCTCTCGGAAGAGGCTACCGAAGAAGAAATAAACAATCTTATCGCCGCATATAACGGCGATTACGGCGCGACGGTTGCGGTGGAAATAGGAGATAATGCGGTCGCTCTCGAAATTTACGGAATTACTCACGACAAAATAAGGTTTCTCGATAAGAAGAACAGAAACGTATATATATTGGACGACGGCGCGTTTATATGCAAGAGAATAGCCGATAAAAACAACCTTTCCGAAGGCGACTATTTCGAGTTCAGCCCGTTCGGAACGGACGATAAATATAAAGTTAGGGTATCCAAAGTTATACATTCGACTACCGAAAGCGTCATTATTTCGACCGGGTACGCCAACTCGCTCGGAATAAAATACAAAGCCGACGCCATATACACCGATACCGTAAGTACGGACGTAGCCGCAAATTCTGCGATAAAAAACGTGCAGTCGAAACAGGACCTTATGGACTCGTTCGACACGATTACGGAAATTATGAACCTTATGGTGTCGCTGCTCGTGGTCGCCGCGCTTGTGTTAGGCGTCGTAGTGTTGTATAATTTAGGAGTGATGAGCTATACCGAAAGGTACAGAGAGATGGCTACGTTAAAGGTAGTGGGCTTTAAGGACAAGAAGATAGGAAGACTCCTTATAGGTCAGAACCTTTGGGTGACGATAGTCGGAATGGCTCTCGGTTTGCCCGCGGGAGTAGGTTTATTGTACTGGCTGTTGGAAGCGTTGGCGTCCGAATACGAAATGGTAATGAAGTTGGGGCCGGCGACGTATCTTATAAGCATACTTCTTACTTTGGGCGTGTCGCTTGCGGTAAGTTTCGCGATAGCCTGTAAGAACAAAAAAATAGATATGGTAGAAGCCTTGAAAGGGGCGGAATAAGATTTATAAAGGAGTTTAATTATGAAAAAAACCACTTTGAAAATCGACGGTATGATGTGCGGCATGTGCGAATCGCACGTAAACGACGCTATCAGAGGCGCTTTTCA
>DJPE01000042.1:1513-9507 GCA_002439705.1 Christensenella sp. UBA6420 | reverse complement strand
AAGAAAAACTTTCCCCGTGAAAAAAGTGACTTCTTCGCACGTTAAGGGCGAAACGGTCGTTATATCCGACGATTTGTTCGACGAAGAGCAATTAAAGCACGCCGTCGAATCCACCGGATATCGCGTGTTGGGAATAAAAACGGAAAACTACGAAAAGAAAGGACTCTTTTCTTTCCTGAAAAAATAATTTGCGTATCTGAGATAATAGTTTATCCTTGAAGTATATTTTTTTGCAAAAAGAGCGGAAACGTAATCGTTTTCGCTCTTTTTCGTTATCGCTTTTCCGTCGGTACGGACTATTTTTTCGGGGAGTTATACATATAGTAGTGGCACTCTTTGTCGGCGTTAAAGAACTTTCTGTTGGCGCCGGATTTTCTGCCGAAAGCCTTTTCAAACTGCGGAGCGGAAGTTATTACGTTTATTTCCCAGTCGGGAAGATTTTTCACCGCGTCGCCGAAAGTACGGTAAAGTAAATTCGCTTCTCTCGGAGTAAGCAGTCTTTCGCCGTAAGGGGGATTCGTTACTATTACGCCGTTTTTTAACGAAGAGCTTAATTCTTTTACGTCGCGGACCTGAAAATGAACGAAGTTCCTTACCCCCGCTTTTTCGGCGTGGCGTAAAGATAATTTTATGGCGTCGGGGTCTATATCGTAGCCCGCGAAGTCGAGTTTCCGTAAATTTTCGTTATCTTTCGCTTCTTCTAAGCATAGGTCGTAGACCGACTTGTCGAAGGTATCCCAATGGCGGTAAGCGAAATCTCTGTCCCGTCCGGGAGCTATGCCGAGAGCCATTCTCGCCCCTTCGGTGACGAGCGTGCCGGAACCGCAAAACGGATCGATAAAAGGTCTTTCCGCCGAAAAGCCCGACAATAAAAGCAACGCGCAAGCGAGCGTTTCTTTCATCGGAGCAGCCCCGACGAAGTCGCGGTATCCGCGTTTGTGCAGTCCTTTTCCCGAAGTGTTTATAAGGAGCGTGCATAAATCGTTCCTTATCGAAAATACTATTTCGGTTTCCGCGCCGTTTTCGGGGAAATACGAAGTTTTCGTGGCGAAAGTAAGCCGTTTGAAGATTGCTTTTTTGATGATTTTCTGACAGTCGGACAGGGAAAAGAGCTGACTTTTTACCGACTTTCCGTTGACGATTACACGGCTCGATTTAGTAAGATAGTTTTCCCACGGCAGGGAGTAAACCGAGTCGAAAAGTTCGTCGAAAGACTTAGCGGGGAAAGTCGCAACTTTAATATACACTCTTTCGGCTGTGTGAAGAAACATATTGAGTTTCGCCACGGCGAGTTCGTCGCCCGACAGGTTTATGCTGCCGTCTATCGCTTTCGCGTCGAAAAACGACATTTTGCGGAGTTCTTTTTTCAATACGCTTTCCGTTCCGAAAGCGCAGGTTACGGTAATATCATAATTCATACGAAGATTTTAACACGTTTTCGCCGATCAGGAAACTATTTCGCCGAAAGTTGACTGTTTTCAGTTTCCGCAAAAGCGGTAAATTTGCGTCAACCGATATTATTTCTCACACGCGTGCGTATATTAAACTAATATTAAATTAAAAATTTAGCTATTGACTAAGGCCGACGCGTAATGTATAATAAAATAGAAATTTTAACTTAGGAGAGTTGATACAATGAATATGACAAAGCTTAGAAGAAAGCATAATCGTTATCGTTGTTTGAAGACAATATCCTATTTGCTCGGATTCCCGCTCTTTATCGTGCTTACGATAGTGGGTTCTATGTGCCTTTTCAAATGGGACGCTTACACCGATATCAAGTGGTACGGAATTATCGCTTGCGCGGCTATGTGGCTCGTTTCCGTGGTGCTGCAAATAATTATCAGTCTGATTACCAAGAGCTATAACGCGCGTACGATGTTTATGCTGATTGTGTCCGTCCTTCTCGTTCTGGGCGGTTCGGTGTTCTGCGATATATACGTCGGCAAGAAGTATGACGAAATAGCGAAAGAATACGCTCAATACGGAGTCGAACTCAACACCTACAAATACGAATCGGGCTGGGTAGAAACATGGACGAAAGGTAAAGACGGCGTGGCGACTAAATACGGCGCGGACGTGGCGGAGTTCTGCGAAATCTACAACATCGGCTACAAGTCCAAAAACTACGGCGACTATAACGGAAACAAAATCGACGATATCGCAAACGCGAAAGCGAACGGAATAGCCAAGAAAGATATGACCGACGCCGATTACGTACTCAGTAAAGTGACATACGATAAGAAAGAAGACGCTTATTACAGCATAAACGGCCTTTACGCGGACGGCTTTATCTTCGGATACAGACAGGCTCTCGATATTCTTATAGATTACAACCAGGCTAAATTCGATATCGAACACGACAGAGTGGAAAAGACCGATAAGGACGGCAACGTCACCGTGACGTACGAACTTAACGACAAAAACGCCGACGAAGAACTCGATAAGGCTCTTAAAGCTCTCGACAGCGACAGCGAATGGATAGCTTACAAGAACAGCGCCGAATATAAAGAAGTCTACGGCAACGGCGGCAAGGCTTACACCTATATGCTTAATGTAGAACGTCTTGACAAAATTCTCGGAGCGTTGGGTAAAGGCGCAGTCAACAGTTCCGTCATCGGTACCTTAGAAAAGTTAGGCATAGATATAGACGGTCTGCTCGAAAGCGTGGGACTCAGCAAAAGCGACCTTACGTCTTTGAGCGTGGAAAAATTGCTCGAAGTAATAAACGGACTTCTCGAAGGTATGTCCGCGGAAGAAGGACTCGGAGCTACTCTCGCGGGAATGGGCATAGACGTAACCAAACCCATCACGGAAGAACAACTCCTCGATATATTATCCAACTTCTCGTATTATCAATATCCGACGTTGAAGCCGAAATTCTCGTTTATTAAGGACGAAACCTTGCGTACTTACGCCTTGGCTAACTACTACGCTACCGTTCACGGAGCTAACGTAGGCAGCGTGCTTATCGGCGACAATATAGGACACGTCACGATGTCTACGAGCGGTTATCCCGCCGACAGATTCGCTTATTCTCTTACCGAACTTTATTCTCTTAAAGCTCGCGGAGAATTGGCTCAGTATTATCCTTTGATGTTGGCGAGAAAATTCGGATATATCTGCGCGGGCATTATCGCGTTGATGACGGTTCTTTGCTACGTAAACAAACGTAAAGAAGACGAAGCGTTCGCGCTTATAGTAAACGGAGGCAGACGTTAATATGAAAAAAGCATTACAGGTAATATTGCATATTTTAGGTTTCCCCGCGCTCATAGCTTTGGTGGTCCTTATAAATCTTCCGATAATAAAAGAAGGTATAAGCTACGGCGTAATGGTGTTTGTGGGAGTTATCGTAGCGGTGGTAATGGCTCTTATCTATTACATTGCGTTCATCTGCGTGGTTAAGAGCAAGAAAAAATCGAAATTAAAACAGACCATTACTCTTTGCTTAGTCGTATTCTTCACCCTTTGCGGTTTCTGGATAGTAGTGGATATAGCTTTGCCAAACTTTTTCGCAGACGCAACGAGCAATACCGTTTACTACGAAGACTTGGTAGACAACTATCAGGCGAGAGCCGACGTTCACGTCGCTCTTAAAGACGAATATATAAGAAGAGCGTATAACGCACACAACCTGCCCCACGAAGACGAACCGGGCGGACTTACTCTCGAAGAATATCAGGAACAGGGCGTAAGGAACGAAAACGTTAAGAAACTTCTTACAATTCAGTTTGCGAGCATAGATTCCGACGGATACGCGTCATTCGTAGACCCGTGGATAGGTATGGCTAACGACAACCGTCTTACCATTCCCACGCTTATCCACCTTATGACCGACGACAGAACCAAGAATATGGAAAATGTCGATTTCGCGTTGTACGACGAAGCGGAAAAGAAAGTAAAGAACGACCCCGTATTGTGGAACGTACTCGATATGATGGGTAAACCTATGGATATAGAATTGAGCATCGACGGTGAAATCGGTGCGCTTTTGCCGACGATTATATCGTTCGCGAGCAACGACCTTGCGAACATCATCGGAGACAAGGATATACTCGGTTCTCCCATATACATTTCCTACAACGGCAAGGCGATTACCCTTACTCCGAGCAACGAATCCCGCGGCGTTCTCGACTACATGAGCATGGCGTGGCTCAACAACAACGGACTCCTTTACGCGATAGTGACCCTTATCTCCGTCCGTACCGTATTCCTTATCTTCGCTGGTTGGATGATATTAACCAACTTTATGATAGGCTTGCTCCGCGGAATGGGTAAAGAACAAGTCAATCTCGTCAAGGTAAAGCAAGGCAAAGGCAAGGAAGAAGAATCCGCCCGCGCCGCCGACAGACCCGTAAACAACGGTTACGGAGCAGCTCCGTACAGATACGGCTACGTCGTCGCTCCCAATATTTATCCGCAAATCAATATGGCTGAAATAAGACGTCAGCTTATTAGAGACAGCAGAGAAGCGAGAAGAGATAATTACGAAGACTAATAAAAGTTAATAGCAAGATAAAAGAACCGTTCGCAAGAGCGGTTCTTTTTTTGGGTAGATGTTTTACTATATACCGCTTGTGTAAAATTACTTTCTCCCGTTTTTTGCTGCGTAAAGCAACGCGCATGGGATGCTCCGTAAAAAACTAAAATTGACTTTATATATATATCAATGTATAATATAACTAATAATAAGTTATATGAGTAAGAACAATAAATTAAAAATAATTTTAATTTTCGTTATAGTATGTTTGGCGGTAGGGTGTCAGGCATGCGTTTCTTACGGGGTTATTTCGGCGGATGACGGCGTAGCGTACGACTATTCCGAAATAAAAGCGGCGGAAGCCGTCAGGGGAGATATAGTAAACCCCGTCGTCCTTATATGTTTTGCCGACGAGAGCGTAGAGCAGACGAAGGCGTCTTTTACCGACGCGGTCAGGAATTATTATATAGGCGAAAGCAATTCTCTGCAAGATTATTATTCCACGATTAGTTACGGACAGATAGGCATAACTACCCTTTTCCCCGAAGCGGACGGGGAATTGTTCGTGTACAAGGCAAGCAATGACAGAAGTTATTATAAGGATATAACGAACAAATCGAGCGAAAGTGCAAGGAAGACAGCCGAAAGCAACCTGCTTAACTCCGCTCTTAAAGCGGCGGCGAGCCATTTCGATTTCGACGGGTATAACGTGGACGGCAACGGCGACGGGTATGTGGACAGCGTATCCTTTTTAGTCAGCGGCGAAGACTCGGACGGAAGCGGTTGGGGCGGACTGTTGTGGCCGCACTCGTGGGATCTTACGTCTTTAAGTCAGTCTTCGGGGCAGGTTACGGCAAAACTCGGCGGCGTTACGGTCAATAAATTTTCCCTTAACTTTATAGAGACGGTTGACGTAGGGTTTTTGTGTCACGAAACGGGGCACGTTTTCGGTATGCCCGATTTGTATCACTACTATTACGACAAAGATTACGTTCAGGTAGGGCAGTGGGATATAATGCACCTTAATCAGTCCACGCCGCAATATCCGACGGTATATTTAAGAGATAAGTATTTAGGGTGCATAGGCGATAATCAGCTTGTCGATATCAAGACGAACGGAACGTATACGTTAAAACCCGTTTCGACCGCGACTGCGGAAGACGTCCTTGCGTACAGGCTCGTCGTTAACGAGAAAGAAAGCATATATTTCGAGTACAGGAACAATTCCGTATCCGTCTACGACAGCGGACTCAGCGGCAGCGGGCTTATAGTATACAGAGTAAATACTTCCGTCGAAGGAAACGAAGACGGCAAGCGGCAGAATACGAGATACCCCGACGAAGTTTACGTGTATCGTCCGTCGGTCACGAATAACAGGAACACAAAGTTAAGAGAAAATACCAACTTATCCTACGCTTATTTAAGCGACGACAACGAGCGTTTCCGTTCGCTCGGCAGACAGACGAGCACGGCGACGTACGACGAAAAAGATATTTTTCTTACCGACGGCAGCAATACCGGCGTTACCGTAAAGGTTTCTGAAAGAACCGACGAAGAAATATCTTTTTATATCGACGTGAACGGCTACGGCGGCAACAAGGTGCGGGATATTATCGTGGAAGGGGACTCCGGAATAAACTACGGAGAAACTCCCGATATAAGGGTAAAAGTTCTGTTCTCGGGTTACAGTCAATACGTCGTGGCAAGCCCCGACAAGTACGTTCTTGAATACGACCCCGAAATTATCGGCACGCAAAGAGCTACGATAGTCTATACCGACGACGACGGGGAAGTAATAAAGTATTATTTCGATTTGACCATATCCGATAAGTTGGAGACGGAACGACTCGACGTAATAAAAAATCCCGATAAGGTAATCTACGAAGCGGGAGAAAAACTTTCTCTCGACGGTCTTACGGTGGCGGTCACTTACGTCAAGCAGGGTATGAAAGAAATAAAATACGACCTTACCGACGAGTCGCAGTGGAAAGTAGACGGCGTGGACACGTCCGTTTCGGGTAAGTACGAAGCGGTAGTAACATACCTTCCGTTCAATATGTCGGTAGTGATAGAAATAACGGTAGTCAGCGACCTTGTTTCTATGAAAATATCGGAACGAAACTCCGTGACATTGGTCGGTAAGAACGAAAGTTTAAGTATAACCGTATTAGGCGTATACGAAGACGGAACTGAAAAAGTCATGAACCCGACCGAGTATACCATAACGGGATATTCTAAACAAATGCGGTACATTAAGCAGACCGTTAAAATAACTTCTACCGAAAAACCCGATATTTGGTGTTCCAAAACCGTAATTGCGGTAGACGAAAACGACCTTTTGACGATAACACAGGAGGGCAAAATAAAGACTTTGTATAAGTACGGCGAAACTCTCGATTTAAGCGGCGGAATTCTTACGTTCGACTTTTCGGGCAATAAAATTTCCGTACCCGCGGAGAACTATTATTCTCTGTACGCTCAAAAGTTTCAGGCTACGAAGAAAGGACTTCAACGGCTCGGCGTAAGTATATACGGGGTGGAAAACGAGTACGCCGTCAACGTGCTTGCTTCCGACGACAGCTCCCTCGCATCGGGTTCTTCCGCCGCCGTAGTTAATTACGGCTCGGGGTACGTTTTGTTTACGCGGGCGACTAAGTTGAAAGAAGCGGTCGGGTATTTTTCTTCGTATCTTAATATCCGTTTCGTCAAGACCGACGGAAAGGTGAAATACGAAGTAAAACCGTCCGCAAACGGCGAAGAGTACGTTACCGACGGAATGAAAATAGAACTTACAGACGGCGACGGGAAGACGGTTATGACCTATCGGCTGTTCGTCAAGGGCGACGCCGACGGCGACGGGGTAGTGGACGAAAACGACCGTTACTATTGGGCGGAAGCCTTGTTCCGTCAGCGTAAGGACGCGGATATTTTTCTCGATATGAACGGCGACGGAAAGTATACTCTGAGCGATTACGTTCTGCTTACGGAAACGTACGGGGTGGGCGTATGAATATGAAGAAAGTAGTTTATTTTTTAACGGCGATAGTTGTTACGGTAATAGTCTGTTTCGGACTCGCCGCGTGTAAAAATAAGGACGCCGATATAGCCGTATCGGCGGTAATAGCAGACGGAAGCGTGAAGGAAACTTTCGACGTGGACGAAGAGTTTTGTTTCGACACGGCAAAGTTATCCGTTACGTTCAAGGACGGTTCGGTTAAGGAAATAGCAGTAGACGGCAATATGCTTACCGGGTTTGACACGAGTACCACGGGGTTTAAGACGCTCGCCGTTACTTACGGGGGAATAACCGTAAAAGCAGAGTATGAAGTAGTCTACCTCAATTATCCGTCGCGCGAGATAGTGACGAAAGCGAGATTAAAAGTAAATCAGTCGGCGTATCCGACGGGGATAGGGCGGGAAATCGTCCTTTCACAAGGGAAAGAAAGCGGTTTCCGAGCGGTTTATTTTACCGTAAAAGGCAGCGATTATCTGTGCGACGACAGCCTTAATA
>DJPE01000042.1:0-1457 GCA_002439705.1 Christensenella sp. UBA6420 | reverse complement strand
GATATATCGACTGAATATAACGTGACCGTAACTTCGTATTTCGTCGACGCGAAGACCATAAAAATTATTATCATGTCGAAGAAGGGTTTTGCCGACGGTACCGTTGCCGTAATAAACTTTGCCGGCGTGACGAACGCCGAAATTATTTTATCCGAAATCGTCGTTTCCGACGGAACGAGAGATTACTATTTACCCGACACGAAAGGAGTATAAAATATGCATATTTTACCCGCAGTAAAGAAATTAAAGACCGATATAGGGGAAGCCGCAAGGAAAGTAATTTTTGACTACGACCCGACGTTGAAACCCGAACAATACTCTATCGTCGCCGACAAGACGGGCATAAGGGTATTTTCTTCCGACAAGAAAGGGAAATTTTACGCCCAAAAGACTCTTGACCAGATTTTTTACGAGTATAAAGACAAAATTCCCTGTTTTACGATAGAAGACGAGCCGAAATACTCTTACAGGGGCTTTATGATGGATTGTTGCCGACACTTCTTTACCGTGGACGAAATAAAAAAGGAAATCGAAGTCGCGGCGAGCGTGAAGATGAACAAGTTTCATTGGCACCTTACCGACGACCAGGGGTGGAGAATAGAAATAAAAAAATATCCGCTCCTTACCGAAATAGGCTCGGTAAGAAAACAGACGAGAAAGGACGGCAAGGAAGTCAAGGGCTACTATACTGCAGAAGAAATCAAAGATATAGTTAAGTTCTGTAAGGAAAGGTTTATCGACGTAATTCCCGAAATCGATATGCCGGGACATTTTACCGCGGCGATAGCCGCATATCCTTATTTAGGATGCACGGGAGAAAAGAAAGAAGTAAGCGAACATTTCGGAATACATTGCGAAATAGCCTGCGCGGGGAAAGATACTACTTACGAATTTATAAAAGACGTACTCGACGAAGTGACGGAACTTTTTCCGTACGAATATATACATATAGGCGGCGACGAAGCGTTGAAGTATCGCTACACCGAGTGTCCCGACTGTCGCAAAAAGATAGAAGAAGAAAACCTTGCCGACGAAGAAGCCTTGCAGGGGTATTTTATGAACGTAGTGATAGACTACCTTGCGAAAAAGGGGCGTAAAGCGGTACTCTGGAACGACGGAACTCTCGGCGGCAACGTGAAAGGGAACTACGCCGTGCAGTATTGGAAAGAGTCGAAAGAGTGTAAGGAAGCGGCGATAGCGGCGGCGGAAAGCGGAAAAGAAATAATATACAGTCCGTTTTCAAGTCTGTATCTCGACTATCCTTGCGGAATGACGCCGTTAAAAAAGACCTATAATTATAAGGAAGAAAAGAAATTAACCGATAAAGTAAAGGGGCTGGAAACGCCTGTATGGACGGAGTTTATTCCCGATATAAAAACGTGGGAATTAAGAGCTTATCCGAGACTTTTCGCGGTGGCGGAGAGAGCGTGGAGCGAAGAAAAGGATTACGACGGGTT
>DJPE01000022.1:60903-63436 GCA_002439705.1 Christensenella sp. UBA6420 | reverse complement strand
ACCGACGCTACCGCTCCGCCCAACGCAAGCGAACCCGTATCGCCCATAAAAATTTTCGCTTTGTGCGAGTTAAACACCAAAAACGCCGCTATTCCGCCCACTAACGCCGCGATAAAGACCAAAAGATTATACGTTTCCTGCTCGTAAAGAGTTTTTCCCGCGTCAACGCTTTCAAGGTATATGCCGGCTATTATTACGAACGCCACGCTTAAATACAATACGACGGTACTACCCGCAAGTCCGTCGAGTCCGTCGGTAAGGTTTACGCAATTGGTCGTGGCGATATACGCAATTATCGTAAACGGAATATAGAACCAACCGAATTCCGCGTACCGTTTAAGAATCGGAATAAAAACCTGCGAACCTACGTCGCCGTTTTTATACGCGAACACCGTCGCAAGAACGGCAATAACGAGTTGCGAAATTATTTTTTGGTAGGCTTTAAGACCGAGATTTCGTTTAAAAATTACTTTAATGGCGTCGTCCAGACCGCCTATAAGACCGTACGCAAGCGTAACAGACAAAGCGACGAAAGACAGCCTGTTTTGCCCTTTTGCGAAGACGAAATAAAAAATAATCGCGGGTACGAGAAAGATTATTCCCCCCATAGTGGGAATTCCTTTTTTGTCCTTATGTTGAGAAACGTAAGTAAGTATGGTTTGCCTTGCTTTCAGCTTTTTTATAAGATAAATTACGGGCGGCGCGATAATTACGCCTACGGCAAACGAACACAAAAAAACGTAGATAAACGCCGTCACTTATTTCTCCCCAAAAGCTCTTCGCAAATTTTTTTATCCGAAAAAGGTATTACGCCCGCCGCGGTTTCCATATATTCTTCCGCGCCTTTGCCCGCAATAAGGACGGTATCGCCTTGTCCCGCTATATCCACGGCAAATTTAATAGCTTCGTACCTGTCGGATACGGTAATATAATTTTTGCCTATTTTTTCTGATCCTAACACAATTTCGTCTATAATTTTTTCGGGATTTTCACTTCTCGGATTATCGCTCGTAATAATCGAAAAATCGCTTAAAGTAGCGGCGATTTCTCCCATTATCGGGCGTTTTTGTCTATCCCTGTCGCCGCCACAGCCGAACACGACGTAAAGTTTTTTCGGCGTAATCTTTCTCGCCGCGGTAAGTACGTTTTTCAAGCCGTCCGGGGTATGGGCGTAGTCGATTATTACGGTAGTTTTTCCGTACAAAACGTTAAATCTCCCGTCTATTACGGGCATAACGGATAAAGCCGAAGATATTTTTTCGACGCTTACCCCTATATCGGCGCATACGCTCACCGCCGCAAGCAAATTGTAAAGATTAAATTCTCCGCTTAACGGCGTAACGACGGATATAAGCTTATCGGCGGCGTTAATTACGCAACTTATTCCCGTATCGGTCTTTACGTTCACGGCGAATACGTCGGCGGGATTTTTCAGTCCGTAACTTATCGTTCTTCCCGTTCTTTCCGAAATTATCCCGAACCCCGCATCGTCGTCAACGTTTATTACCGCCGTTCTGACGTTATCCGACATAAGAACGCTCTTTTTTACCGATATGTAATTTTCCATCGTTCCGAAAAAGTCGAGATGGTCTTCGGTTGCGTTCGTAAATACGCAGTAGTCGAAAATAATATTGTCGAGTTTTTTATAAAAAATCGCGTGCGCGCTTAATTCTAAAATAACGTAATCGACTTTACGCCTTTTCGCTTCGTCAAGCAGCTTAAAAAACACGTCGGAATCGGGCGTAGTCATACCGGTGGAATACGTTACTCCGTCTATACACGCTCCGAGCGTACCGATATTAGCGGTCTTAAATCCCGAACAGGTCAATATATGGTCGATGATTTTTACCGTACTCGTTTTGCCGTTCGTTCCCGTGACGGCGATAAATTTAAGAGACTTTTCCGGGTTGCCGTAAAATTCGGAAAGATATTGACAAAAAGCAAGCCTTGCCGACTTAACGCAGATACAAGGGAAACTATCGAAATACTTTTCGCCGACTACCGCTACGGCGCCGCTTTTAAGGGCGTCTTTAACGTATTTTCCGCCGTTAAAGTCGAAGAAAAGATATTTTCCCGACACTCTTCTACTGTCGTACGTTCCGCAAATAAAACCTTCTTCTCCCGTTAAATTCGTCCTTACTACTTCGATTTTACTCAATAAATCCGACGCTTTCATTTCCACCTACGCAACTTCGATAACCACAATATTGTCCTCGGTAACGTAACTTCCGGGAACGGGAATTTGCCTGACTATCTTAGCTCCTTCCGTCCATTCTCCGCTCATCTCGTAGTACATATTAAGTTTTTTCAGTTGCGCGACGGCTTCCGTCACGGTTAAACCCGTAAGGTCGGGCATAGTAAATTTTTCTTTTTCGACATAGTCGGACGGATTCCAACCCCTGTAATCGAAAATTTGAGAAAATATTTTTCCTGCGTACGGGGCGGCTACGACGCTTCCGTAATACGCGCCCGTCTTAGGTTCGTCCACTATAAACAGCAATATATATTCGGGGTCGTCCGCGGGGGCGAAACC
>DJPE01000022.1:46212-60887 GCA_002439705.1 Christensenella sp. UBA6420 | reverse complement strand
CCTATAAAGGTAGAAACGTACATCCCCCTTGCTATCACGCCGTCTTTATATTTTTGCGCCGTTCCCGTCTTGCCGCCTATCCTGTATCCGTCCACTTTGGCGTTTTTGCCGCCGCCGACAGACACGACGCTTTCGAGAATTTCCCGCATGGTTGCGCTCGTACTTTCGCTTATAGTTTTTCTGCGTACTTCGGGATAGTTTTGTAAAATGGTTTTTCCCGAAGTATCCACGACTTTATCGAGTATATAAGGACGCATAAGGTTGCCGCCGTTCACTACCGACGCGCACGCGGTAATAAGTTCGAGCGGAGTCAAGGCTATCGCCTGTCCAAACCCCATTCTCGCCAAATCGACGTTTTTTACGGAATTTTTGTCTATCGTTAATCCGCTCGCTTCGCCGCTTATATCTATTCCCGTGACCGTAGTCACTCCGAAAGTGTCGAGTCCTTCGTAATATTTTTCCGCCCCTATCCGCAACGCTATATCCATAAAAAGACAGTTGCAGGAGTTCTGCACGCCCTGAGTAAAGGTTTCGCTGCCATGTCCTATCGTCTTCCAACAGCGTATCCTTTTGCCGTCAACCATTCTGTAACCAGGGCAATATAAGTTGTAGGACGTACTTATGGCGTTGTTTTCCAACCCCATTGCCGCGGTAAGAATTTTGAAAGTGGACCCCGGTTCGTAAACGTTACTTACCAAAGTCGATTTACTGTTCTTAAACAGCGTGGTCACGTCGTTTCTCGGAATATCGTTAAGGTCGTACGACGGTCTTTGAGCCATGGCGAGAACTTCTCCCGTCTTTGCGTTCATTACGATACAGCTTGCGTTGGTGGCGTTATGCGTACTGAAAGCGTCGCTTACCGCGGTTTCCGCGAAACTCTGCACGGCGTAATCGAGAGTAAGGTAAACGGTATTTCCTTTTTCTCCTTCTATGTACCGCGTAACGGAACTTTCTATTTCCCGCCCGACAAGGTCGGTTTCGGTAAGGGCGTAGCCGTCTTTACCTTTAAGATACTTGTCGTAGTATGCTTCCACGCCCGACTGCCCAGTGCCGTCCACGTTGGTAAACCCCAGAACCTGCGTCATAAAATCGCCGTAAACGTACTTCCTGTCGATATTCTGCGAAAAATAAACGCCGCTTACGTCGGACGCTATAATCATTTCCATTTGCGACTTCGTTACCTTTTTCGCAACGGTGATTTCGCTGACTTTTGTATTTAATTTTTCAAGGAGTCTTTCGCTGTTTATACCTATTACGTTGCCTAACACCGAAGCGGTGTATTCCTTATTCTTTACCGAAACGGGACGGGCGTAAACCGTATATAAAGCGGCAGTATCGGCAAGTAATTTGCCGTTTCTGTCCACGATATCTCCCCTTTCACCCGTGACGGGAACGTCTCTCGTCCACTGGTCGAGAGCTTTTACTGAAAGTCTTTTTCCGTCGATTACCTGAACGTAAACGAGTCTTGCGATAACTGCGACAAATAAAAAGGTTACTAACACCGTAATCGTCAGTAACCTTTTCCTTAGTCTGTAACGTGAATATTCTATTTTTCGTCCGTCTCCGCTATTTATTAAGCGAGTCGCACAACTTGTCAAACCAGTTCGTTTCTTCGGAAGTTTCGTCTTCAACCGTCATCGCTCTTACCGTAGTGCCGTCGGTGGCGTTATCGTCGGACGACGCGGCTCCAGCACTCTGGTTGAAGGAAATTCCGTCGAACATGTTTGACTTTGCGGTCGTGTTGCTCACTATTAAAATAGATGCGAGAGCAATCATTAAAATTACATAAACTATCAAAATTATTTTTCCGCCCTTACGAAGTTTGAAACGGTTGTTCTTTTCTTCTTTTACGGGAGCGTACGCTACCGTCGCACTGCCGTAACCGCGTTTCATTTCGTAGTACTCTTCTTCTTTCATTACTTTATTTTGAGAAGGGGTTGTTCTTCTCAATTCGTTTATCAAATATTTCTCGTAATCGTTGTCTATGCTACCGTTATCGGTATTTTTATCAGAGTTAGAATGGTCAGAATTCTTTCTGGCTAAAACGTATTTATCGTAGTTGGTCAAGTTTTTCATTTCGTCCTCCTATACTCTTTCTATAATTCTTAATTTTGCGCTCTCGGCTCTTTTGTTTACTTCTTTTTCCTTTTCTCCGAGAATCGGTTTCTTCGTGATTATTATCGCTTCTCTTCGTTTATTGCACACGCACACGGGTAATTTCTTATCGCATACGCAGTCTTTTTCAAGTTCTATAAACGCGTGTTTTACCATCCTGTCTTCCAACGAGTGGAACGTAATCACGCACATTCTACCGCCTTTTTTAAGCTTTAACGCCAGGTCGTAGATAAAATCCTGTAATCCCGCAAGCTCGTTGTTTACTTCTATCCTTATCGCCTGGAAAGTTTTTTTAGCGGGGTTACCGTGTTTATATCTTTCTTTCGGCGGATAAGACTTCGATACGAGTTCGGCGAGTTCCGACGTGGTTTTTATCGGCTCTTTCGCTCTTGCCGCAAGTATATTTCTTACTATATTGCGAGCGTTACTTTCTTCGCCGTATTCGTAAAGGACTCTTAACAGTTCTTTTTCCGAATACTTATTTACTACGTCATACGCGGATAAACTTTGTTCTCTGTCCATTCTCATATCGAGCGGAGCGTCTTTTACGTAAGAAAATCCCCTTTCCGCCGTGTCGATTTGGTAAGAGCTGACCCCAAGGTCAAGCAATATCCCGTCCAATTCGTTAATATGTAAATCATCTAAACGGGCAATTATATTTTTGTAATCGTCGTGAACGTAGGTGATTTTTTCGGCGTAATCGCTGAGTTTATCTTTCGCGTTTTCTATGGCGTCGGCGTCTTTATCGTTGGCGATAAGTCTACCGGTGGTCAGTCTATCAAGTATCCCGCGGGTATGTCCGCCCCCGCCGAGCGTGCCGTCGAGATATATTCCGTCGGGCTTTATTTTTAACCCGTCTATTACTTCGTCGTAAAGTACGGGAACGTGAAAATACTCCATCTTATATTTTCAAAGTGTTTACGACTTCCGTCATGTCGATATTGTCTAACGAGTATCTCGCGTCGTACACTTCTTCGCTCCATATCTCTATTCTGTCCATAACTCCGAGAAAGACCATCTTCTTTGAAATCTTAGCGATAGCTTTCAACTTCGGTTGAAGAATAAATCTTCCCTGCGCGTCGATTTCGGGCACTTGCACGGTAGAACTCAATTTACGGAGAGCTTCCTGCTTTTCTTTTTCGTTGAGGAGTAAGTCCTGACTTATTTCATAATATTTTTCCTGAAAGTCCTTCATGGGGACTACGAACAAACAATCGTTGGTTCCGGCGTAAACGACGAAATCTTTACCGAGTTTTTCAAACATTTTCATCGGTATTCTCATTCTGCCTTTATCGTCTAACGATAACCTTTGTTCGCCGGTGCAGAAAAACATTAATGTACTCCTTCTTTTTTTTATCGTAGTTATACTATAACACACTACCATTCCATTTGCAACCATTTTTTTCCACGAAACCGAAAAAATTTTTAATAAATTTTAATTGCTTGTAAAATTTAGCTATTTTTATAGCTTTTCTTTACTTTTATCAGTTAAAATGCGTGGATACTTATCCCTGTCTGAAACGTGGTCGAACTAAAAACGTAGTGACTGCAACAAAAAAGCGACCGATAGATAATCGATCGCTCGGAAACTCTAAAAAGACTAATCCGGCTTAATCGCCGTACAAAAGAATAGGTTTGAAATTAAGAAAATCGCAGCTCGTCAGGACGTATTCTATACCGTTTTTTACGACGACGGCGTTGGCTCTCGACACGTTGCCGTGGAGATGTCCGTACACTCCCCTGTCCACGCGGTAATTTTTTATTAAGTCGGTGAAAGGCGAATCGTCGAAACGGGAATTAAAGGGCGGATAATGAGTCATAAGGACGATTTTTTTGTCGGCGGAAATCGCCGTTGCGGCGTCCAAAGTAAGTTTAAGCCTTATAAGTTCTCGGTCGAATATTTTTTTGTCGTCGGACTCCGTATCCCCATCTTCGGGTACCGTCCAACCGCGCGTTCCGCAAAAAACGTAATCGCCCATGGCGATGGCGTTGTTCTGAATAAACTTTATGCTGTCTAAACCGAGAGCGTTTATTTTCGCGTAGCTCGACCACCAATAATCGTGATTGCCGCGGATAATGAACTTAGTCCCCGGCAAAGCGTCCACTTCTTTTAAGTCGTTGAGAGCCTGCGGAATATTAATGCCCCACGAAGTGTCGCCGGCTGACAAAACCACGTCGTCGTCGGTAATCTGTTCGAGCCAACAGGAACGGATTTTATCCCAATGTCCTATCCAATTCGCTCCGAAAATATCCATCGGCTTATCGGTAGCCGACGAAAGATGCAAATCGCTTATCGCAAAAACTCTCATATAAAAAATATATCATATTTTGTTCGTTCTGACAATTACTAACTTCAATGAGTGGCCAGATTGCGTTTATTTTTTGTGAAAGCAAGGCGTAGGCGTACTGCGTACGGTAGACGACGCTTTCGCAAAAGCCGTAAAAAACTATAATTTACTATCCGTTTCTATTCATAGCGACCTAAATCCGTTTTTGCAAATTTAGAAACGCTTGTTTTTTGCGGCATAAAGAAACGTGATATGAACGCTCATAATAAAAAACAGGCTCCGAAGAGCCTGTAACTTTTTCTTTCGTGCTTCTTTTGCTTAGCGTGGGAACACGGGTGCGCTGAACACGCCTGAGCAAACGTCTTGTGTGTACTCCTGACAAGGCGGTAAAATCGGATAACCGTACGTCGGTACTACCAATATTACGTCCGCCACGACTTTGGTAATAATGGTGACACAAGCATTAGTTGTTACTTCAGTACCCGAAATAAGCGAGTTCTGTAAGCCAACAATAACGACGGTCGATTCTACTCTCGGAGCGATTACTCCGTCCGCAGGCACTTTCAATACGATGTCCTGAGTCAACGTCATTGAAGATGTACCGGTGATTTGCAATCCCGCAGAATTTGTTGCTACAACCGTAACAGGAACGGTGAGTGTTAAGCTGACTCTCGAACAGGGGCTGCCTGCGAGAGGCGTAACGTTTAAGTCGCTTATTACGGCGTCGCCGGAGCTTTGTACACCGGTCACGGAATAACCCGTAGTATCGCCAGTAAACGTGACGTTAAGCGTAGTGCTTATACTCCGTTGTTGCATACAAGCGTCAAAGACTTTCTTGACTTCTATGCAATTCTTTTCGCTCGTGTTATTGTTGGTACAACATATTGCGGGAGAAGTATAGTTTTTATTGTTACAAGCCATATCGTATCTCCCTTTTTTATATCTAATACATCTTATGACCTGCGACCGTCTTATGTTCTTATTCTGCGGATTTTTCGTCTCCAGTCGGTTCGTAACTCAATATTTCGTCTATCCGCTTAAAGATAGCTTCTCCGCCCGTTTTGTCGAGAGAAGAACATACGATAACGTTATCTACCCCTACGCCTATATAATCGGCAATTTCTTTTTTTCTCTTCATTCCCGCGCTACGGCTTAGCTTATCGGCTTTGGTGGCGATTATAGTAAACGGTATGCGATAAAAATACAGATACTTGAACATCTGCATATCGTCGGCTGTCGGGTCGTGCCGTATATCGACGAGAACGAAAACGTTTTTTAATTTTTTGGAATCGCGAAAATATCCTTCGATAAGGTTACCCCATTTCTGCTTTTCGGCGTCGCTTACTCTCGCGAAACCGTACCCCGGTAAATCGACTAAGTAGTATTCGCCTTTGTTTATCGAAAAATAATTAAGCAATCGCGTTCTGCCCGGTTCTTTGGACGTTTTCGCAAGTTTTTTGTTGTTGCAGATAAAGTTGATAAACGACGATTTGCCCACGTTCGACTTGCCCGCCACGGCTATCTCCGACGCGCCCATATCTCTAAGCTGCGTAGTGTTGCCTACGCTCGTCACGAATTCTGCGTTCTTAATCATAATATCCTTATATAATAAAGCGCCCCGTGAAAATCGCGGGGTTCTTCAATAATTCAGCTTTTACGCTATTTCTTTTTCTTTTCGTATAACGTTCGGACTTGCGTTTTTCGTAACGCAGTCCTCGTCGATAATAACCTTTTCGACGCTCTTGTCGGACGGTATATCGTACATAATATCGAGCATTATTTTTTCGACAATCGACCTTAGCCCGCGTGCGCCCGTCTTTAACTTAATGGAACGCTGTGCGATGGCTCGCAACGCCCCTTCGGTAAATTCCAAATCGACGTCGTTAAGTCTGAGCATCTTCTTATACTGCTTGACAAGGCTGTTCTTCGGTTCGGTAAGAATACGAACCAAATCGTCTTCCGTAAGCGGGTCGAGAGCCGCGACGATAGGCATTCTTCCCACAAATTCGGGGATTAAACCGTATTTAATAAGGTCGTCCGGCTGCAACTCGTGGATGTTTTCGCTATAAGCGTTCTCTCTGTCTTTCAATACGCCGCCGAAGCCCAAAGACGAATTATCTTTACGCTTGTCGACTACCTTTTCCAACCCTACGAAAGCTCCGCCGCAAATAAACAGAATATTGGTGGTATCGATAGGAATACACTCTTCCTGCGGATGCTTTCTGCCGCCGTGCGGGGGCACGTTGGCTACGGTGGATTCGATGATTTTAAGTAACGCTTGCTGTACGCCTTCTCCGCTCACGTCGCGAGTTATGCTCACGTTTTCGGTTTTGCGACAGATTTTGTCGATTTCGTCGATATACACTATGCCCTTTTCGGCTTTCTTCACGTCGCCGTCGGCGGCTTGAATAAGTTTTAACAAAATATTCTCGACGTCTTCGCCTACGTACCCCGCTTCGGTCAAAGTAGTAGCGTCGGCTACGCAAAACGGCACGTTAAGAATTTCGGCAAGAGTTTTTGCGAGCAAGGTCTTTCCGCTGCCCGTAGGTCCGAGCATAAGCACGTTGCTCTTTTCGAGTTTTACGTCGTTCTTATCAGGCTGAGAATTATCTCTTATTCTCTTATAGTGGTTGTATACTGCGACCGACAAAATTTTCTTCGCGCTGTCCTGTCCTATTATGCTTTCGTCGAGTTTTGCTTTGATATCTTTCGGCGTGGGCAAATCGGCAGACTGCTCCGCTACCGTTTCTTCCGCGGGCGCACCCGAAACGTTGATTTCTTCGAGCACTTCTTCCGCACGTTTTACGCAAAGATTACAAATAGACACGCCTTGCGGACCCGATATAAGGGTGACTCCGTCTTCGGCGCTCCTTCCGCAAAAAATGCATTTGTTGCTGTCTACGTCAATAGTGTTTATCATTCAATTACTCCTTACGGGTCTTAAATACCTTATCTATAAGCCCGTATTCGCGTGCTTCTTCCGCATCCATATAGAAATCTCTTTCCACGTCGCGGGCTATCTTTTCGAGCGGCTGATTAGTGTTTTCGGAAAGGATTTGGTTGAGTTTTGCACGCGTTTTCAAAATATTTTCCGCTACTATGGCTATTTCGCTCGCCTGTCCCTGAACGCCGCCGCTGGGCTGGTGAATCATGATTTCGCTGTTAGGCAAAGCGTAGCGTTTGCCTTTTGTGCCGGAACTCAGAAGGAACGCACCCATACTCGCCGCCAGACCTACGCAAATCGTACTGACGTCGCATTTAATGTAGTTCATTGTGTCGAATATTGCCATCCCCGCAGTGACCGAACCGCCGGGGCTGTTAATGTAAAGGCTTATATCTTTGGACGGGTCTTTCGTTTCGAGATAAAGCATCTGTGCCACGATACTGCTTGCGACCTGGTCATTCACTTCACCGCTCAAAAATATAATTCTGTCTTCGAGCAAACGGCTGTAAAGGTCGTAAGTGCGTTCTCCCCGAGCGTCTTTTTCGATTACGTAAGGTAAGGTCATATATTCCTCCTGGTTTCCGTGTTTATTATTTTATCCTTATTATATTGACTATTTTATTTCATTGTTATCCTTAAGGAACGCAAATAATTTGTCGATAACGAGTTTATTTGCGAGATAACTCATATACTGCGGATTCTTTTCTTTTTCGTCAAGCTTATCGAATTCGGCGTTGAGTTCTTCGGGGCTGACTTCGATTTTCTCTTCTTTAAGGATAGCTTCGATAACGAGACGACTCTTAATGTTCTTGACGGCTTCCGCGCGTTTTTCTTTCTTGATGTCTTCGACGGTAGTGCCGGTGTATTTAAGATAATCTTCGAATTTGAGTCCGTACTGCGACATGCTGTGTTCGAGTTCCTGAATTCTGTAATCGAGTTCTTCTTCTACCATACATTCGGGAATTTCGATTTCGGTGTTCTTAACGATAGCGTCTATCATATCGTTTTCGAGTTTGGCTTCCGCGTTCTCTTCCTTCTTGGGAGCGAGTTCTTTCTTAATCTGAGCTTTCCATTCGGCTACGGTGTTGAGTTCGTCGTCGATGTCTTTTACGAATTCGTCGTCGAGTACGGGGAGTTCTTTGGTATGTATTTCGTGAATTGTAATTGCAAATACGGCTTCCTTACCCGCAAGGTCCGCGGTGTAATCTTTCGGGAAAGTAACGGTAATATCCTTGCTTTCGCCAGCTTTCATACCGATAAGCTGATCTTCGAATCCGGGGATAAACGCTCCGCTTCCGATTTCGAGACGCTGATTTTCCGCGGTGCCGCCGTCGAACTTAACTCCGTCGATGCTTCCGCTGTAATCGAGCACGACGGTGTCGCCCTTAGCTACTTCGCCATCGGTCTTTTCGACGAGTCTGGCGCGGTTATTTAATTCTCTGTCGATGACAGCCTGAACTTCTTTTGCGGTCACTTTGGTGCTTCCTTTCTTGAAAGTGAGTCCTTTATATTGTCCGAGCGTGAATTCGGGTTTTACCGCAACGGTGATCACTGCTTTGATTCCGTCTTCGCTTACCTCTTTAAGGTCTACGTCGGGATCGCCTACTACTTCGAGATTATCGTTCTTGATAATTTCGGAATAGTGTTTGGAAAGGGTTTCGTCGAGAGCGTCTTCGTAAAGGAATTCCTTTCCGAAACGGTTAATAAGTACGTTCATAGGAACTTTACCTTTTCTGAAACCTTCGAGAGAATATTTGTATTTATTCTTCTCATAGGACTGTTTGACGTCCGCAGCCCATTCCTCTTTGGTCACGTTAATAGCAATTTCCACTTTGGACTTGCTAAGTTTTTGAATTGAGTATTCCATTTATATTACCTCCGTGTGTTTTCCGTTTATTGTGCGTTTTTGTTTTCGTTCGTTTATTTATAACCGTCGGATTTGCTGCGGTAAACCGCAACGCCGACGTTCTTCGGCTCTTTACCTAATGTAGTATGATACCATATAAAAAGTCGTTTTGCAATTTTTTAGACGATTATATATTGTTTTCGGTGGACGTTTCCGTCTGCGACGGCATTTTTTTCTCCGCCGAAGCCTTGTGGTCGAAGTTCTGGTCGCCGCTCTCGACGAAAGTCATTACGTCGCCCTGCAAGTTAAGCCTTATCTGCCCGCATTCGCCGTTTCTGTGTTTTGCTATCGTGAGAATAATCGGCGAGTGGTTTCTGTCTTCTTCGATTTCTCTCGACAGGAACAATACTATATCCGCGTCCTGTTCTATCGCGCCAGATTCTCTTAGGTCGCTTAGCTGAACCGTCTTTTCTTTTCTCTGTTCCACGCTACGGGACATCTGACTCAACAAAATGACGGGACAATTCAGTTCCCTTGACATAACTTTCATCATACGACTCATATTGGCTACTTCCTGCTGACGGTTTACTTCGCCGCCTTTCGATGAAGTCCCGCTCGTCATAAGCTGTAAGTAGTCGATTACTATAAGGTCTACGCGTCCGTTATTGTGTTCGGCTCCGAGCCTTCTGCATTGACTTATTATTTCCGCGGGAGTGACCACCGAGCTGTCGTTTATGTAAACTTTCGAATTAGACAACTTCTGCGTTACTTTCCATAATCTTGTGTCGCCGTCGCCTTTAAGCTGAGCCGTCTTTACGTCGTCCATAGGAACGCCGCCTATATTGCACATCATTCTCTGAGCAAGCTGCATTGCGGGCATTTCCAAAGAATAAATGGCGATACACTTGTTTTCGTCGCTTTTTCTGTTGACGATATTGGCTACTATATTGAGAGCGAACGCCGTTTTACCGACGGAAGGACGGGCAGCCAGAATGACAAGGTCGCCGTTTTGTAATCCGCCCGTAATTTTATCGTAAGTTCTGAACCCTGTGGAAATTCCGCGGAAAGCGTTTTTGTCCTTTTTGAGTTTTTCGATACGCTCCATAACTTCTATGGTTGCTTTGCTGACGTGGGTAAGCTCGTTGTGGCTCATATCTTTGGATATGTCGTAAATTACCTTTTCGGCGTAACGCACCACTTCGTCGGCGTCGGTACTGTCGTAAGCCTTTTCTATAATACTGTTACAGCTCGTAATAACGGTACGCAAAACCATATCTCTGTAAATAAGTTTCGAATACTGTTGGTAATTCGCTCCCGACGGGAGCAAAGTATTGAGCGTGGTAAGGTAAGTAAGCGTGTTTTCGTCCGCCGTACCCGCCTTTTCCATATAGTCGTAAACGGTAATTATGTCTATCGGCGTATCGCTGTTAAAAAGTGCGCACATCGCGTCGTAAATCTTTCTGTTTTTTAGGTTATAAAAACATTCCGATTCCAACTTACCTACGAGATTACGGACGGCGTTGCCGTCGATTAACAAACAGCACAAAACCGACTGTTCCGCTTCGAAATTGTTCGGAAAAACTTTAAGTTTTTTTCCGTCGTTTGCTACGGGTTTATCTGCCATTCGTTCCCTCCTTTTTCTTTCGTTTCGTAATGGCTATCGCAAGCGGAACGGCTATCACGGGGATAGCGACTATTACCGCTATAAGATAGAACGCCCACGGATTCGGGCTGTGTTGCGTAAAATGTATCTCCCTGTCTTTCGTTTCGGGAGTCATATCGAACCTGTGAACGTAGAGTTTTTTGTTGTAGTTATACCCTACTTGGTCGGCGTCGGTGGAAATAATCTTATACGGCGTACCGTAAAAGTACGACAGTTTGATTTTTTCCTTTTCCGCTCCGAGAGCAAGACACTTTCCGTAAATCAGGTTCAGAAGATTACCTTCGTCTTCCACCGAAGAAAATACGGTGACGGTGGAAGAATAATAATCGTTGTATAAAAATCCTTTCTTTACCGTGGCGGAAGACTCGTTACTTTCGTATCCGTCCCTTCCCGTCGCGATATAGTAATCGGTCGTGCTGTCGAAAGTTACGCTCGCAAGTAATTGTCCGTTGTACTCGTCGCAGTCTACGGTATAGCCCATCGTGGTAAACGCGGTCTCCAACTCGCCGAACATTTCGGGATAGTGATACACGCAGTCTTCGACTACTCCCGCTCTCGCGAGAAAGTCTTTATCCAAAGTCACTTCAAACGCGATATACACGCCCGAATTACTCAAAGTATAGCTGTAATACCCTATTTCGGCGTCGTAGCCTTTCAGATCGTAGCCTATATCTTTAAGTTCGTCAAGTCCGCATAAATCGGGCGAATCGGTATCGGCGTAAGCCGAGAAGTCGGAAAAACATACGGACGCCGCGACGACTATTATCGTCGCGACGGTCAGAACGATAACGAACGGAATTTTCCTTTTTAAGGTCAAAATAACTCCTTATTACTTTCTTGCTTTTATAAGAGCGGTAAGTTCGGTAAGAGCTTCGCCGAAGTCTTTCATAGCGTTTTCGTACGGAACCTTAGTCGTAAGGTCAAGGTCGACGAGAGAAAGTATTTCCATAGGATATATACTACTCCCGGAGCTTAAAAACATCTTATATTTATCGACGAATTTGTTGTCTTTAAGGATAGCGTTGGCGATGTTTATGGCGCAGGTTATACCCGTGGCGTACTTATAAACGTAGAAGTCGGTATAAAAATGCGGTATTCTCGCCCATTCGTATCCGATGCATTTATCGCTTATTACCGCATTGCCGTAATATTGTTCGTTAAGATTACGATAGTATTCGGTCATCTTTTCCGCGGAAAGAGCTTCGCCGCTTTCGATTACGCCGTGAGAGAACTTTTCAAACTCGGCGAACATCGTCTGACGGAACAACGTGGTTCTTATCATATCGACGTAGTAAGAGAGAAGATAAATTCTGTCTTCGCCTTCGGCGGTCTTTGAAAGGTGTTTTATAAGTAAAACTTC
The DNA here is from genome assembly GCA_002439705.1 of Christensenella sp. UBA6420. Lineage (GTDB taxonomy): Bacteria > Bacillota > Clostridia > Christensenellales > DTU072 > CAG-1782. The sequence goes on along the minus strand of DJPE01000022.1, from coordinate 48,671 downwards.
ATTAACCGTGCTTGCTATTTCGGCTACGAAAATAACGTAGTCGGCTTTTTCGTAACACTGCGTTTTGTTGCTGTAATAGCTGTGCATAGCGTGTCCCATTTCGTGCGCTATGGTGAATACGTCGTGAATAGTTCCCTTATGGTTGAGCAATACGAACGGATGAGTTCCGTAAGCTCCCCAGGAGTAAGCTCCGCTGCGTTTGTTGGCGGTTTCTTCCACGTCTATCCATCCTTCCGTCTTCGCACTCCTCAATACCTTACCGTATTCTTCGCCCAACGGCTTCAACGCTTCGCAGACTATTTCGTACGCTTCGTCGTAGTCGGTAAGAGTATCTCTGTCTTTAACAATCGGCATATACACGTCGTACATGTGCATTTCTTTAAGTTTTAACGCTTTTTTACGCAAAGCCATATACTTGTACATCAGCGGAGTGTACTTTTTGACGGTTTTTAAAAGGTTGTCGTAAACCTTAACGGGGATATTTTCTCCGTAAAGAGCCGCTTCAAGACAGGATTTATATTTTCTCGCTTTCGCTTTGAAATAGTTTTGTTTTACGTTGCCGGCGTAGTTCGCGGCGATGGTGTTTATATAGGAAATAAAACCGTTATAGTAGGTTTCGTACGCCTGTCTTCTTATTTCGGAATCGGGATTTTGCATAAGAACGGAATAAAGTCCGTGAGTAAGTTTAACTTTCTTCCCGTCGAGTTCTATTTCCCCTAAGTTTACGTCGACGTTATCGAACATTCCGAACACGGTCTTGAAATCGCCCGCGAAGGAATCTACCTGAGAAAGGAGCGCTTCCTCCTTTTGGCTCAAAAGGTGCTTTTTCGTGCGGATAAGGTCGTCGAGATACATGCTGAAATAGTTGTACTTCTCGCTGTCGCGCATAGCTATGAGCTGTTCTTTCTTAAAGGACGCGAGCGTGGGCGAAACGAAAGAAGTAACTTCGCCGTATTCTACCGCGAGCATGGAAACCTTTTCGCAAAGTTCCTGATACCTGGTCACCGATTTATCTTCGTCGCTTTTAAGATAAATGAAAACGTAAAGTTTGGTAAGTTTGTAAGAAATTTTGCTCATCGTAAGCAAACATTCGATGGCGTTGTCGGGCGTGAGTTTGTTTTTGAAAGCGGTGATTTCCGCAAAGCCCGCGCGAACTTCGGTAAAATAACTGTCGATTTCGCTTTCTTTAAGTATATCTTCAACGCACCATTTTCTGTTGTCGGGAACGTCTTTTCTGGTAAGTATTTCGTTCATAATTTACCTCGTTTAATAAAATAATATATTGTATTATACATATATTATTCTCGCAAGTCAAGATTTTAGCCGTCTTTTAGTATTCTTTCCGATTAAATTGCTCGTAATACTGCGCTCTGAATAAAAATACGGCTTTTACGCTGCGAAAACCTTACAAAAAAAAGATGCACCCACTCCGATATACTCTACCGAATCGGCTTGAAAACAGGTAACTCCTCTAAAGCTTCCTCGTAACACATTCCGCAACTTTGCTTAATGCTGCTGCGGTCAAGCCCTGACATAGTTCACAACGCGAAATTGTACGAGACCTTATTATCAACATCCCTTATTCCCATCGGCTTTCCATAGAATATACCTCGGTGGGCGTTCGACCCTGCTATAGCGGATTGCAGGTCACAGGGCACCGCTGGCTCCCCGTCTAGCATCACAAAGATTATATACTATCTCAAAAATAAAATCAAGTATTTTTCTATAGAGCGTTTCGTTGCTTCTTTTGCGTCGAATTTTAGCGAAAACGGCAAAACCGCCGAGCGTTTATACGAACCCGCCCGCCTTGACAACGCCGTTTCGGTTTGTTATAATCCGTAAAAACAAGGTGGTAAAATGATCAGAGAAATTAACGCGACGGATAAAGATTTTTTCGTTTCTTCATGCGAAGAATTTTACTCTTCGCCTGCGGTTATCCATTCCGTACCGAAAGAAAACTTTGAAAAAACTTTCGATCTTTTAATGAATAAATCGCCTTTCGCAAGGTGTTTCATTTACGAAATCGACGGACAAAGAGTAGCTTACTTCTTGCTTGCCGTTACCTATTCCAACGAATGCGGCGGAATAGTAGTATGGGGCGAAGAGATGTTCGTTAAGTCGGAATTCCGTAGCCACGGCATCGGAAAAGAGTTCTTTTCATACGTTGAAAACGAATATAAAAACGTAGCGAAAAGGTTTAGACTCGAAGTCACGAAAGAAAACGAAAGAGCCGCTTCCCTTTACAAAAAATTAGGATACGACTATCTCGATTATCTTCAAATGATAAAAGAATAATTTTCGTTGCGGCGCGGTCTGCTACGCCGTAAAATTAAAAATCGTAATTATCGTTTTTAGCTTCGCCGAACAGAGTTTCGGCAATTTTCTTTTTAAGGTCTTCTATACCCTTACCCGTTCTCGCACTTATTTCTATATAGTCGCAATCGGGACGGAAAGAAGAA
>DJPE01000022.1:43109-46143 GCA_002439705.1 Christensenella sp. UBA6420 | reverse complement strand
CTTGACTTCGCCCGCTCCGATGGACGACAAAACTTCGTTTACGACGTTATATTCCTTTTCGGCGTCATCGCTTTCCATATTGACGACGTGTAAAATAAGGTCGGAAAATTGCGTTTCTTCAAGGGTACTCTTAAACGCTTCGATAAATTCGTGCGGAAGACGGGATATAAACCCTACCGTGTCTGTGATTATAAACTCTTTATTCGGGGCAAGCCACATTTTTCTGCCGGTGGTGTCGAGCGTCGCGAATAACTTGTTTTCTTCCAAAACTCCCGCTTTTGTAAGGTAGTTCATAAGTGTAGATTTACCCGCGTTTGTGTAGCCTACGATACTAACAGCTTTAATTTTTCCGTTTTGTCTTTTCTTTCTTCTGAGTCTTCTTTCTTCCGTTAATTTATCTATCTTTTCTTCCAAATCTCTTATCTCTCGTCTTATGGTACGCTTATCGAGTTCGAGTTTTTGTTCGCCCGCGCCCCTTCTTGCACCGGCTCCGCCGCCTCCGCCGCCGCCCTGACGACTCATGCCTGCGTTCTGTCCCAAAACTCTCGGAAGACTGTGTTTTTTTCTTGCGAGTTCTACCTGCAACTTTCCTTCCGCGCTCGTCGCATGACGTGCGAAAATTTCCAAAATTACGGTTGCTCTGTCGAGAACTTCCACTCCGAGAAAGTTTTCGAGATTATTAATCTGACTTCCGCTTATATCGTTGTCGAAGATTACCGCTTCCGCAGACAGAGTGTCAACGGCTTCTTTAAGTTCTTTCAGTTTTCCCGTGCCGATATAGTACGCCTTGTCGGGGCGTTCTTTTCGTTGCAACATAGTACCGACGGTTTCATACCCCGCGGTAGAAGCGAGCAATTCCAGCTCCTCGAGAATTTTTCCTCCGTCTTTATCGTCGGATACGTTTACGAGTATAGCTTTGGTCAGTTCTTCCATAATTCACCTCAAAAATAAAGATAACATAAAAATACCCGTTTTGCAATAAAACGGATATTCTTACGCTATTATTATTTATTTTTCGGTCGGAAATTATAAGAGAATACAGAGAACTCCGCCTTTGCCTTCGTTTACTATTCTTGACATAGTTTTTCTCAACTTGTTTCTCGTGTCGTTTGGCATACAAGAAACTTTATTGTTCAGGTCTTCTTTAACCAGATCGTTAAGGCTCTTGCCAAACATGTTCGTTTCCCAAATGCCGTTTTTGTCGGTCTCGAACTCGCTTAAAAGGTACTTAACAAGGTCTTCGCTTTGCTGTTCGCTGCCGATAATGGGACTTATTTCCGTTTCTACGTCCACTCTTACGATGTGGAAAGACGGCGCGCTCGCTTTAAGTTTTACGCCGTACTGATTACCGCGTTTGACGAGTTCGGGTTCTTCGAGTTCCATATCGGAAAGGTTGGGATTGACCACGCCGTAACCGTCGCTCTTTACTTCTTCCATCGCCTTTCTTATACCTTCGTAATCGGCGTAGGACTTACTCAACTTCTTGACGAACGCAAGTAACTTATATTCGTCGTCTATATTATTGTTACATTCGTTGCTCAGAACCTTAAAATATAACCCGTCTTTCGCCTTACATGAAACGTTAATCGTTCCGTCGGCGGGGTTAATAACCGTGTCGGCTTCGCTTTCGAGATACTCGGAATCGGAGAACAACCCTTCGAGCATAACGTGGTCTCTCATGTGTATCACGTTTTTGGCTTTTTCTAAGAATTCAGCACTTATTTCGGATATAATCTGTTCGTCGTACGAAAGGGAACGCATCCATTTCGGCAAGGAAAGATTTATAGAAGTCACGGGAAATTCAAACAAAGCCGATTGCATGATTTCGGTCACTTTATCCTTGTCCATATTCATTACGTCGCAGATAATTACGGGCACGGAATATCTTTCTTCGAGACTTTCTTTTAGTCTGACGGTATCGGTTTCCGTCGGGGTATTCGTGTTGAGAACGATTACGAACGGCTTACCGGAGTCTTTCAACGACGTAACCACTCTTTCTTCCGCAGGAGCGTATTTGCTTCTTCCTATTCCCGTAACCGTGCCGTCGGTGGTGACGAGTATTCCTACCGTCGAGTGCTCCTTGATTACCTTATCCGTGCCGAGTTCCGCCGCTTCCTGGAAAGGCATACCGTTTTCCGACCACGGAGTTTTCACAAGACGTGGTTTTTTGCCTTCTTTATGCCCTATCGCTTCGTCGATTAAGTATCCCACGCAGTCGATAAGCCTTACGTTAGCCTGCATTTTGTCGAAAGTTACGGTGACCGCTTCGTTAGGAACGAATTTCGGTTCAGTCGTCATTATGGTTTTGCCGTCGGCGGACTGCGGCATTTCGTCTATCATTCTGGTACGTTTGTTTTTGTCTTCGACTTTATCCAAAATGAGCAATTCCATAAACTTCTTTATAAAAGTCGATTTTCCCGTTCTGACGGGACCGACTACGCCGAGATAAATATCGCCGCCGGTGCGGACGGCAATATCGTCGTATATATCGTAATTTATCATATTCTTGAGCCTCCCAAAGTATTGCTTAGTCTACTTTATGAAGGAAATACGCCGTTTATTCCGATAAAACGATATTTGTGCAACAAAGAAAGCGGACTTTTCGTCCGCCTTATATAATGATGTTTACCGTTAAAAACTAAATTTTCTTTTCGTAATAAGCTATTTTCGCACAGCAACAGAATACCTGCATCGCAAGTTTAAGCTCATCCACGGGCGGATATGACGGAGCAATTCTTACGTTCCTGTCGGCGGGGTCTTTCTTATAAGGGAACGTACTTCCCGCGGGAGTAAAGATTACGCCTGCGTTTTTTGCAAGTTCCAACGTTCTTTTCGCCGTGTTTTCGGGCAGGTCGCAACTTACGAAATATCCGCCCACGGGGTCGTACCAACTCGCTATATCGGAAAGCTCTTTTTCAAGGGTATCCATAACCACCTGAAATTTCGGACGCAACAAATCGGCGTGTTTTTGCATGTGCTTATAGATATTTTCCACGTTGCCGAAAAACTTAACGTGCATAAGCTGATTTATTTT
>DJPE01000022.1:42217-43067 GCA_002439705.1 Christensenella sp. UBA6420 | reverse complement strand
TTTCTGAAATCGTTAAGGTTATCTACGCTCGCCGCCATAAAGGCGATACCGCCGCCCGCGTAAGTAATCTTCGACGTAGAGCCGAACATATAGACTATATTGCCGTTACCGTACTTTTCGGCTTCTTTCAATAAATTAAGTATAGGTACGTCTTTCTTAAAAGTATGTACCATATAAGCGTTATCCCAATATATGCGGAAATCGGGTGCGGCGGGTTTTAACTTAGCGAAACGTCTTACCGTTTCGTCGTCGTAGACTATCCCCTGCGGATTGCTGTATTTAGGCACGCACCAGATACCCTTTACCGACGGGTCGTTATTGACGTAGTTTTCCACTATATCCATATCGGGGCCGTTTTCGGTCATGGGTACGTTTATCATTTTTATACCGAATTCTTCCGTTACGGAAAAATGCCTGTCGTATCCCGGTACGGGGCAAAGCCACTTAATTTCACCTTGTTTATTCAAAGGTTCGTTGCCCATGATACCGAATTGCATTGCTTTTTGCAACGTGTCGTACATAATGTTAAGGCTGCTGTTGCCTAAAATCATTATCTCGTTCACGTCGATACCCATAAACTCGGAAAAGAGCTTTTTCGCTTCGGGTATTCCGTCAAGAAAACCGTAGTTTCTGTAATCTGAGCTACCGATACAATCGCTACTTGATTTCAAAGCGGTCAGAAGCCCGTCGCTTAACGCGAGCTGTTCCGAGCTGGGTTTGCCACGGCTTATGTCGAGCGACAAATTCATTTTCAAAAATTCGTCGTAACGTGATTTTTCCGCAGCGTAAATCTTCTCTGCCTCAGAGTTTGAGTTTTTCATTTCCGATTTCTTCCTTTAACGTTTATTCC
>DJPE01000022.1:41730-42174 GCA_002439705.1 Christensenella sp. UBA6420 | reverse complement strand
TATTGCGTATCCGCAACCTTATCGGAGTCCCTGAAAAATCAAAGGCTTTTCTCAATGCGTTTTCTAAATATCTTTTATACGAAAAGTGCATTATCTTTTCGTCGTTTACGAATAAAACGAACGTAGGCGGATTAGTTGTCGCCTGCGTAGCGTAATACACTCTCAACTTTTTACCGTTCACGTTAGGCGGTTCGTTTACAGCCATAGCGTCGTTGAGCACGTCGTTAAGTACCCCCGTCGGCACGCGCATAGACGCATGTTCGTACACTTCGTTAAGAGCGTCCAGAACTAGATTCGTCCTTTTCCCCGTAAGCGCGCTTATGTAGAGCGGCTTATAATAGCTCATAAATTTCAGATCTTCATCGAGTTTTTTGTTGAATTCGTTTATGGTGAAGGTATCTTTCTCGACGGCGTCCCACTTATTCATTATTATGACGCTCGGTT
>DJPE01000022.1:14436-41706 GCA_002439705.1 Christensenella sp. UBA6420 | reverse complement strand
CGGTACCAGACCGCAGATTTTTATGTCCTGCTCGCTCAAAGGTTCGCTTGCGTCGATTACTACGGCTACGACGTCGGCTCTTCTCATAGCGTCGATACTTCTTACCACGCTGTAATATTCGACGTCTTCTTCTACCTTGTTTTTACGACGGATACCCGCAGTGTCTATTATTCTGTATTCTTTTCCGTCCACGGAAAAAGGCGTGTCGATAGCGTCTCTTGTAGTCCCAGCTACGTCGCTTACTATTACTCTGTTAAACCCTAAAATTCTGTTGACAAGAGAACTTTTACCTGCGTTCGGTTTGCCGACGACGGCAATTTTTAAGGCTTCCTTTTCGGCGTCGGATTCTACTCTTTCAGGAAAATATTTGACTATTTCGTCCAAAAGGTCGCCTAAATTAAGACCTTGTTCGCTCGACACGGGGATAGGTTCGCCGAGTCCCAACGCATAAAAATCGTACACTAAGTCGTAGTTGTTGTTGTCTATCTTGTTTACGGCGAGAACGATAGGTTTTTTACTCTTCCTGAGATAGTCCGCCACGTCGTAATCGTCCGACATTATGCCCGTCTTTCCGTCCACGAAAAACAGTATTACGTCGGCAAGTTCTACGGCTAACTCAGCCTGAGCTTTGATATGTTTCCACATTTTATCTTCGGAGTGGATTTCTATTCCGCCTGTATCGACCATGGTGAAAGAATATCCGCACCACTCCGCGTCGGCGTAAATTCTGTCGCGGGTAACGCCGGGCATATCTTCGACTATGCTTATTCTCTTACCGGCAAGACGATTAAAAAACGTGCTTTTACCTACGTTCGGTCTGCCTACTATCGCTACTAACGGTTTTATCATTTTCTGTCTCCTCGCAGTATTCCTTTAAGAAATCCCTCTCCGTCGGAATGAGCCACTACTATTTTTTTGTTAAGCGCCTTGCTTAGTTCTCCCACAGATTTGTCGTCCAGGAACACGTCGCCGAATTCCTTTAACATAACAGACGGTATCTGTAAGTAATCTTCTTCAAACTTTCTGTCGCCGTAGCTACGAATAATGTCGGTTGCCGTAACTAATCCCGTAACCGTAACCGTTTCTCCGAAAAATTTGTTTACCACGGGATAAACGTTTATGGTTACGTTTTTGAACTTGCTTTCTATCATTTCCTTAGCTTTGTTCATTACGTTTACCGCGCTCATTCCCGTAAATACACCCACGCGTCTTTTCCTTAGCGGACGGCGAGCCACGCTTAACGCATAGGTCAATTCTTCGAAAAACTTAGCTATAAGTCCGACGCCGTTTTCTATCTGGTCGTAACTTCCGTAATATTCGGGCGCAGGCACGTCCTTTTTCGCTATCTGGTACATTTCGTCCGAGCAGTAGCAAAATCCTTCGTGTCCGTCAAAAAAGTCTTCCGTTATTTTTATGGCTTCTTCGGCTTGCTCTTTGTTGAGCGGACTTAAATTATAAAGTCCCTGCCTGTGTCCCGTAAGTCCTACGGGTACTATCGCTACCGTCGACACGCCTATATCGTAAAGGTCGTTAAGAGATTTCTTCATTATCTCTCCGTCGTTTACTCCCGCTACGAGAACTATCTGCGCGTTTATGGTAATTCCCGCGTCGATAAATCTTTTTAACATCGGCATTTGTTCGGGACACCGTTTAATACCGAGCATAAACTTGCGGACGGTTTCGTCGGTGGCGTGTACCGATATATATAAGGGCGAAAGGCGGTAATCTATTATTCTCTTCACGTCCTTTTCGCTAAGGTTGGTACACGTTATGTAAGAACCGCATATAAAAGACAGCCTGTAATCGTCGTCTTTGACGTAAAGAGTTTTTCTTAGCCCTTGCGGCAACTGTTTTACGAAACAGAAAATACAGTTGTTCCTACATTCGACGGGAGTAATTTCCACGCTTTCGTCGAAAGTAAGTCCGAGCGTATCCGACGGCAACTCTTTTTCAAACGCAACGGATATTTCTTCCTCGTCGCGCTCCAGGACGATTTCTCCCGTTTCGAGCGAGTCGGCGTAAGCGTAGTCGATAAGGTCGGAAAAAGGTCTTCCGTCTATCTTAATTACGTTATCCCCGACTTTTACTTTGCCGTACAAGGGACTTTCTTTATCCACGCTCACAATTTTAGCCATAATATAATATTATCCTTTATAAGCGGTCAAAAGTCAAATAATTGCTATCAATATCGCAATCTAATTACTTTTCTGTAACCAAAATTTCGACTCGTCGCCGTCCGAAAATCGTTTTCAGTAAAAACCGAGTTAATAAGTTTTTATATTTTATATAAACTTTCGCAGTTTTTAATATTTTGTGTTACAATAAGACTATGCCAAACGACGTAATTTTACTTAAAGCTCTCGCCGACGAACTGAACGTTTCGTTAAAAGGCGGACGAATAGAAAAAATATATCAACCGGAAATTGACGAAATTACCGTTCTCGTAAAAAACAACGGTAAAATGCACAATCTCGTCATAAGCGCAAGCCCGTCTTCTCCGCGGGCGCACCTTTCCACACAGAAAAAGGAAAACTCTTTATCCGCTCCCGCGTTTTGTATGCTGTTAAGAAAGCATCTTACCGGCGGCAATATTTCCGACGTATCGATATTTAACTACGACAGAATAATAAAGTTTACCGTCGACGCAAGGAACGAACTTAAAGACGTAAAAAAATACTTCCTTATTGCGGAACTTATGGGAAGATACTCGAATATTATTCTTACCGACGATAATTTCGTAATAATAGACGCTATCCGCAGGATACATTTCGACCAAAGTACGACCCGTTACATCTTACCTAACCTTAACTATGTTTTGCAACCGAAAAACAGGGTTTCGCTCGACGACGACGCAGCTCTCGACAAAGTTTTTTCTTCCCCTATCTCGTCTTACGACGAACTTCCTAAACTTATAAGCGGCATCGGTAAAGAAACGGCAAAAGAAATATTCTATGCGGATAATCCCCGCGAAAAGATACGGGAACTTACGAATATTTTTTTTGAAAAAAGTTTTTGCCCCGTAATAAAGAAAAATTCCGACGGAAAAATCGCCGACTATTACGTTTATCCCTACGCAACCGTCAACGCAAATTTCGATAAATGCGATAGCCTTAACGACGCTCTGAATAAATTTTATCTGTTACGCGACGGTGAAGAACGCAAAAAAGCGAGTTCCAAGACGGTAACGACCGTTCTTAAACGCTTGCAGGCAAAGAACGAACGCCGCATAGAAGATAACCTTTCCAAAATCAAAGATAAAGACAACGCGGAAAAAAACAGAATTGCGGGAACGTTACTTATGAACTATCTTTGGATGGTTAAACCGGGCGACAAATCCGTTACCGTAGACGGTTTCGACGGAGAAAAAGTCACTATTCCGCTCGTCGCCGACGAAAAGCCCTCCGTGACGGCGAAAAATCTTCTTAAAAAATACAACAAACAAAAACGCGCTGTGGAAATAGCCGAAATCCAACTCGACGAACTGTACAAGCAACGCGATTACCTGAAATCCATCGAAGTGTCCGTAGCGAGTTCTTTTACGAAAACGGAATACGAAGAAATACTAAAAGAACTCAATTCCCTTAACGGCTACAAACAAAATAAGGCGGAAAAGCGGCAGAAACCGTCCGCTCCCACTCGCCTTAAACTCGATAATTGCGAAATAATTTTCGGTAGAAACAATTTGCAGAACAACGACGTAACTTTCAAAATAGCCGACCGCGGCGATTTATGGTTGCACGTCAAGAACCATCACGGTACTCACGTCGTTATTAAGGGCGAATACACCGACGAAATACTCTTGAAAGCCGCGGGCATAGCCGCATATTACAGCGACGCAAAGCAGGACGGCAAAATCGAAGTGGACTACGCGCTCGTTAAGTTCGTCAAAAAAATTCCGTCCGCTCTCCCCGGGCAAGTCACTTATACTAATTACAAAACCGTAATAGTGACTCCGCAAAAAGATAACTGATTTTTCCATTTCTTTTTTTATAACGTATAAAAAAACGAAGTTCCGTCGGGAACTTCGTTTTTTATCTTTTGTATTTCTAATATACTATTCTTCGGTAGTCGTTTCGGGTGCTTTTTCTTCGGCGTCTTCGACGATTACGGGAGAGTCCACGCTTACAGCGGTGTTTTCTTCGGGCACAGCTTCGGTAAGTAAGGACTTATCTTCGGTATCGTTTTCACCGTTCTTTCCGCTTCTCTTTTCTACTGCGCCGATTATAGCGTAGGTCATAATTCCGAGAAGAAGAGCGGTTGCTATACTGGTAATCGTGATTACCTTATCTACCTGTCCGTTTCCGTTGATGTGGTAAGGAATTTTTATTGCGAGTCCGCCGATACCTGCTATAAGGATAGCGGATACTACGAAGAGATTTTTGTTCTCGCCAAGGTCGATGTCCTTGAACATTTTAAGACCGCTGACTGCGATAAATCCGTACAAGGTAAGGCATACGCCGCCCATTACGCAGGAAGGTATGGTCTGTAAGAGAGCCATAAGTGGGCTAAGGAAGGATATTATGATGCACATTGCTGCGGCTGCAAGAATGGTTCTTACAGAAGCGTTACCGGTGATTGCGACGCAAGCTACAGATTCGCCGTAAGTCGTATTGGGGCAGATACCGAACAAGGTTCCTGCGATGCTTCCTACGCCGTCGCCGAGAAGGGTGCGGGTAAGTCCGGGTTCTCCTTCTACAAGGTCGCGACCTATTATGGTAGAAAGGTTCTTGTGGTCGGCTATATGTTCTGCGAACACAACCAACGCTACGGGAATAAAGGCAAGTGCTACTTCGGCTACGCCTGCGCCCGTTATTACGGTAGCGGTTTCGTTCACTTTAAGGATAGCGTCGCTTACGTGTCCGTTAGCTAATTCTTTTATTGCTTCGATAAGAGCAAAGTCGGGATAGTTAAGGAAGCTCGTTACGCCGACAAAAGTGTTGTCTGCGTTTACGAAATTGCGGACTAAAGGTTCCCAATTTATGATTTTAAGGTAGTTTACATCGAACGCGTATCCGAATATCGAGAAGAGTGAAGCGAGTACGTAACCTGCGCCGATACCGATTATGAACGGTATAAGTTTCATGGATTTGAATTTCTTTTGGCAAGAGCATACTACTACGGTGACGAAAGTAACGAGACCGCAGAGAAGAGCTACTAAGTTGTAACTACCGTTTATTGCGTCTGCGCTTGCTTTGACGATGTCGCCCATTGCGCTGCCCGCAAGAGAAAGACCGATTATCGCGACGGTAGGTCCGATGATTACCGGGGGCATAAGTTTGCTTACCCAATGCGTACCCGCGAACTTTATTATAAGAGCGAGAGCCACATATACGAGACCCGCTAATACGGAACCTATTATTATTCCGCAGTATCCGAACGCAAGCGCGTTACCCAAAGCTCCCAAGAATGCGAAAGAGCTTCCTAAGAATACCGGGCTTTTGAACCTGGTGAAAAGTAAGTACACGATAGTACCGATACCTGCGCCGAGTATTGCGGCAGGAATTTGAGTGGGCAAGCCGATAATGGTAGGCACTGCGATAGTAGCAGCCATAATCGCAAGCACTTGCTGGAAAGCGAACACTAAAAGTTTGGAAAACTTAGGTTTGCCGTCGACATTGTAGATAAGATTCATTTTCGTCTTTCTCCTTTTGTAGTATATTTTTATTTGTTTTTATCGAGTAAAACCACTTCTTCTTTACCGTCGGGTACGGTAAATTCGACTTTGACTATTTCGTTTTTCGAAGTGGGCAGGTTTTTGCCGACGTAATCGGCGCGTATAGGCAGTTCTCTGTGTCCGCGGTCGATAAGGACTGCAAGCTGTATCGTTTTCGCTCTGCCGAGTTCCATTATTGCGTCCATAGCGGCTCTCGCCGTTCTTCCCGTGTACAGTACGTCGTCGATAAGTACGACGTCTTTACCTTCTATATTAAAAGAAATCTCCGTCCCGTTACATTCAGGTTGGGCGGAGATTCGAGTAATATCGTCGCGATAAAAAGTAATGTCAAGGCTTCCGCACGGAAGACTTATATTCTCGTATTCTTCTATGCAGGAACGTATCCTTTCTGCCATCGGCACGCCGCGAGTCTTAATGCCGACCAAAACGACGTTGTTTACGCCGTCGTTCTTTTCGATTATTTCGTGAGAAATACGAACGATTGCTCTGCGAATTGCGTTTTCGTCCATTATCTGCGCCTTAACAACCATCTGTAATCTCCTTTATTTTTCCATAAAAAACGGGTCTTGCACGCGACAAGACCCGAATATCTCTTATTCGTATTTTGCAATCTTGTCGGCATCTCTGTACCGTTCTTAAAGATTTATTATAGTCACTATATCACACGGAATTTTTTTATGCAAGCGATTTGCTGCAACAAATTTATTTTTTGTCGAACGTGCAGAACGCGGAGCAACCGCACGGCAACGTTATTCCGTCTTCGCCTTTAATTCCTATCTCGTCGGCGTCCACTTCGTGCGGCACGTCCTTAAACACGATGTCAATAACGTTTTTCATAACGGTAGGTTGCAATCCCGTGGTGTAGGAATTGATTAAGTAGAACAAAGGATTATCCGACACTACTTCTTTCGTAAGTTTGACAAGGTCGAATATCCCGTCTTCGAGCCGCCACATTTCCCCTTTCGGTCCCCTGCCGTAACTCGGCGGATCCATAATAATTGCGTCGTACTTTTTTCCCCTTCTTATTTCCCTTTCGACAAACTTAATACAGTCGTCTACGATAAATCTCGTTTTCGTAGTGTCGAGAGAGTTAATAGCTACGTTGTTTTTCGCCATTTCACACATAGACTTAGCCGCGTCGACGTGGCAGACTCTCGCTCCCGCGCTTACGCACGCTACGGTAGCGCCGCCGGTATACCCGAATAAGTTAAGGACGCTTATTTCCCTGTTTGCGTTCTTTATGGCGTCTATCATTCTCGCCCAATTTACCGCCTGTTCGGGGAAAATACCGACGTGCTTAAATCCCATAAGTTTAAGCTCGAACGTCAGTTCCCGCCACGTTATACGGAACTTATCCGGAACTTTTTTTACGTCCCAGTTGCCGCCACCCAAACTGCTTCTTTCGTAATGCGCGGATAAGTTTTTATAGTTCCTTAACGGGAACGGGGGCGCCCATATTACCTGCGGGTCGGGACGGAGCAAAGTTACGTTATCGTACCTTTCGAGTTTTTCTCCGTATCCGGTGCTGATAAGCGAATAATTCTTCCACTCGTCGTTTGTCTTCATAACTATTTCCTTTCGAAAAATTCGGATACTCTGTTTTCCTGTTCGGCGAGCATTTTTTCATACTGCTTTTGCGTATCGGCTTTTGAAGTGTAAGTAATCATTCTTCTCGCTTCTATCACGTCGCCGTTATCTATAAGTTCGGATATAAGTTTTATTACGTCGAGCATGAGTTTTTCTTTCATGTGATCTCCGTACGTTCTAAACAAAGGCAACGTCACTTCTGCGGCGAAATCTCCGTTAAGAGAGTTCAGTAAATCTTTACTCAACTCCACCCTTTCTTTCAACGAAACTGTATCGTCGTAGGACGCTAACTTTTCCTTAAAGTCGAAGTAGTCGCACTGTATGTTGTCGAGAGTCATAGTGTACTTGCCGTTGGCGTATTCGAGCTTATGTATTACGTTGGCGGCGGAAAGCGTGTTCCTTATAATATTGTTGGTGGTCTTCAAGTTGTTTATTGCGGAAACGTAAACGTAATCGGGCCACAAGGTAGACAGTATAAAGTTTCTGTCCATTCCTTCCCCTTTGTTCCAGACGTACATAAGGAAAAGTTCTTTCGCCTTCTTCGTTTTCCAATTAAGTTCTTTACCCGCCACGGTTACCGAAGTAGTCCCCATAAGTTTTACGCACAACTCTCCGTTCGCGCTTATCTGCAAAAGTTTTTCTTTATATTTTTCTTCCATTTCGCAAACGTAGTCTACGGCTATGTCTTCGTTCTTCGCGTACTTGAAAAGTTTTTCGAAACACTCGTAGTAATCCAGCACTATCGCGTGCATACCGTACGCGCGGCAGGTCTTGAACAACTTTTCCATAAGTCCGTTTACGTTGGTCGTTTCGTCTTTCGTCAAAAGGATATTAAGAGCGACGGCTACCGCAATAAGCCACATACCGGAACGGGTGCTTGCTTCCTTAATGCACTTATTCGCATATACGTTCGCCGTGTCGAAATCGTTTTGTCTGAACGCACAATACGCTACCGCTCCGTAGAGATAGTAAGCGTTTACGGGAGAATTTATTTCGGCGTACTTGGCGTAAATCATCGCGTAGTCCTTAGCGTAATCTTTTCTGCCCATCTTAGCGCAGATAATCGCGCGTAACGCAATGGCGGCGTATCTTATCGACTCTCTCGACGGCGCACTCTTAATAGCGTTGTCGATATATTCCAGTCCTTCGGTATACTTATTGAAATACACGCTCGTTTTTGCAAGCAAGGTATACACGTCGGCAAGGTCGGTTTCTATATTGTTGTTTAATTCTTCCGCCAAAGCCTTTTTAGCCATCGCGACGGCTAAGGGCATATCGCCCATATAGTAGTAGAAGTTCATCAGTTTATACGGTATGGTATAGAACGGAATTATCTCCTGCAACTGTTTTATGTACTCGGTGGCTTTGCCGTAATTACCCCATTCGAAGTTAAGCTCGGCAGCAACCTGCAAAGCCTTAGGATACCAATACTTATCCTTGAATTCGTCCTTCAACATAAGCCCTTCTACGAGACGGCTGTTTTCTTTGCTTGCGGGGATTTCACCTGCTTTCAACAAATCCGGGATCCTGCAAACTATCATTTCAAAATAGTTTATATCCGCGTTTTCTGCCATTCTCTCGTCGATTAACGACTTAATCATATCGAGAATACGGTGATACTTTTTTTGCTTGGCAAGAATTTTCAGTACCATATATCTCGAATCTATTTCGAGCTTCGAGTTATATTCGGCAGAAGCTATAACTTTTTCGAACAACGCTTTGCTGTCTTCGTAATTTCCGCTGTAATATAGCTGTAAGCACGCCATAAATTCGAGCCCGGGATAGGTTTCGTCCCATTCCGAATCGAACAGTATTTCCAACGACTCTATGTTTGCGTTGACGAAGTTGCACAATTCGAACATATATTCGCCCTTGTCAATAATGGAAATTACCGCGTCGCTTATCATCTTCTTGTCTTCACAAAGCAAAGCGAACATAAACGCTTCGGGATCCCTTTCCGTTCCTCTCAGAAACTTATAATAGAGCTTCTTAGCTTCGGTTACGCTTTCGGCGTCGATTTTGCTGAATTCTTCAGTATAAGGATTATCAAGGACCTTTTCGTTAAGTCTGTAGCAGTCCGCACCGCGTTTTAATACGCAGTCGGGACGTTTTCTTACTATGTTATCGAAGTTTTTTGCGGCGTCTTTTCCAAGAGCGGATACAAAATCCTTATATATAAAGCGAAGGGGCGCAAGAAAACAGTAGAGAGATTTCTCTTCTTCGGTAAGGTCGTCGAGAATCTCTCTTTCGGGAAAACAATCGTCCTCGGGCAATTCTATAAGTTTAGGGCACTGCTCGGTGAAAACATTGTAGTTTATATTCAGAAAATCTCTGCTGACGAGAAGAATTTTTAAATTTTTCGGGCTGTTCTGCAAAATGAACTCTATTACGTTAAAGCCGAAACGCCCGCGTAATTCTTCAAAATTATCCAACACGAGCAGACAGTCGCCGTTGACTTCGGAAATGCGTTTCAACGCTTCCTTTATGATAATGCTGTCCTTGTTGAAGCCGTAAGCGCAATGCTTGAACTGAATAATCTTTTTGTATTCCTCCGGATCGTCGGCGAACACCTTGCGTGCAAAAGTGACCGCGAACGAATAAAAATCGTCGCAATTCGGATTCATCCAATACGAACGCTTATAAAAATTGTTCAATTCCGAATAAAAGCCTATCGTATTTCCGTCGGCTACGGTGAGCATAATTACCGC
Organism: Christensenella sp. UBA6420; assembly: GCA_002439705.1. GTDB lineage: Bacteria > Bacillota > Clostridia > Christensenellales > DTU072 > CAG-1782. Next base: position 31,737 of record DJPE01000022.1, on the reverse strand, counting down.
TGTGGACGCGGTGGATATAATTTCGTTTATTATTCTCTTGTTGTTATTTTTTCTGAACATGATATCTCCTCTTTTCCATTGTAAATGATTAGTAAATAAAAATCAAACGTTTATCGAAAAAATATCATATTCGTGCGATTTATAGTACAATTAGTATACGAACGGCGTTACGGATGGTCTATTACGCTCCGAGCAGTCGTAATCTTAATCCGTTTCTTATACCAAGGCGTTTACGCCGACCCGGAAGGAACGGTTTTTGATTTGACATTATCGACGCTGCTTTGATAATATAATTTTATAGAGTTTTTGCCGAAAGATTCCTTTTTACGGCAAAGCGGGAGGATGAACGATGAAACGTTATAACGTAGCCGTCGTAGGTGCGACGGGCATGGTAGGCACTAAATTTTTGCAGGTACTTTCCGAAAAAAAATTACCGGTAGACAATTATTATCTTTACGCGTCGGCTAAAAGCGCGGGAAAGAAAATCGAGTTTATGGGTAAAGAATATACCGTAATGGAACTGAAAGAAGAAAATATCATCGATAAAAAAATCGACTACGCGTTGTTTTCCGCGGGCGGAGCGGTTTCTAAAGAGTACGCTCCTATATTTGCTTCTCACGGAGCGGTCGTAATCGACAACTCGTCACAGTGGAGAACCGACCCGAGCGTTCCGCTCGTAGTCCCCGAAGTAAACGCCGAAACCGCGAAAAATAATCACGGCATTATCGCAAATCCGAACTGTTCCACCATTCAGGCGATGCTCCCACTTAAAGCTCTGCACGACAAGTATAAAATTAAGCGTATAGTATATTCCACCTATCAGGCAGTAAGCGGCGCGGGAGTCGCCGGATACAACGATCTCGTTACGCAAGCGAAAGAAGGCGAAACTAAAAAGTTCCCATATCCTATCTTCGGCAACATAATTCCGCAAATAGACGTTTTTCTCCCCAACGGATACACGAAAGAAGAAGAAAAAATGATTTTCGAAACGAAAAAAATTCTTAACGACTACGACTTGAAAGTGACCGCCACTACAGTAAGAGTACCCGTAAGACACGGTCACAGCGAGTCTATAAATATAGAATTCTATAACCCGTGCACGCTCGAAGGGATAAAAGACGCTATCCGCAACATGAAAGACGTCGTACTCGTGGACGATATAGAAAAAGGTCTTTATCCTATGCCCATATACGCAGAAGACAAGGACGAAGTGTTCGTAGGAAGAGTAAGAATAGACCCGACGGTAGAATCGGGCTGCAACATCTGGGTCGTCGCCGACAATATAAGAAAAGGCGCGGCGACAAACGCCGTTCAGATAATGGAATACTTAATGTCGGCAAACGAAAAATAATCTTTTCGTCTATCGAGCATATATTTATTGATAAGGAATTAAGGAGAATTATGACGATATTCAAAGGTACGGCTACCGCTCTTATTACCCCCTTCGTAAACGACAAAGTTGATTTCGTTTCTTTGGAAAACCTGGTAAATAACCAACTAAGTAGCGGCGTAAATGCGTTGATCGTAAACGGAACCACCGGAGAACCGACGACTATGACTCACGACGAACGAACCGCCGTGGCTAAGTTCGTGCTGCAACTCGTAAACAAAAAAATCCCCGTCATTCTAGGTGCGGGCAGCAACAACACCTACACCGCAATAGAATACGCTCAGGAAGCGGAAGCTCTCGGCGCGGACGCCGTTCTGGTAGTAACCCCCTATTACAACAAAACCACGCAAAAAGGTCTTATCGCCCACTATAAGGCGATAGCCGACAGCATTAATATTCCGATAATATTGTACAACGTACCCGGACGTACGGGCGTAAACATACTGCCCGAAACGGTGAAAGCTCTTTGCGGATACAAAAATATCGCGGCAATAAAAGAAGCGAGCGGCAACATAAACCAGATAATGGAAATAAAACGCCTTTGCGGCGACGATATTGACCTTTACTGCGGCGACGACGGAATAGTCTTCCCGTGTATGGCTGTCGGCGGTATAGGCGCAATAAGCGTAACGAGCAATCTTATTCCTAAGTTTTTCTCCGATATGACGAGATTTTTACTTAACGGAGATTACGAAAAGGCTAAAAAAATGCAGTTTTCGGTGTTGCCGTTAATTAACGCCTTATTCTGCGAAGTAAATCCTATTCCTGTAAAAACGGCTGCGTACTGGATGGACTTAATCTTGTCCGACTATATGCGTCTTCCTATGATAAAAATGGAAAAGACGGCGGTTTTAGCCGAAGCAATGGGAGAATTCGGGCTTAATTTCAAGGTGAAAGAATGAAAATTTTGATATACGGCATTAACGGAAAAATGGGCAAAATCCTTTACGACGCAGTAAATGAAGGAAATAGAGATACCGTAATCTGCGGCGTGGATAAATTCAGCGACGGAAAATATTTCGACTGTCCGGTATATAAGGACTGTTCCGTTATTACCGAAAAGCCCGACTGTATAATTGACTTTGCCGTAAAGGACGCTATCTACGACTATCTCCCCTACGCCGTCGAAAATTCCGTGCCGTGCGTAATAGCCGCCACGGGCCACGACGAAAAGGATTTAGCTTACATAAAAAAAGCAGCCGAAAGTATCCCGGTATTCAAGAGCGGTAATATGAGTTTAGGGATAAACTTACTTATAAAACTTGCCGAAATCGCCGCATCGGTACTCGGCGATAAAGCCGATATAGAAATAGTCGAACAACATCACAGACGTAAAGCGGACGCCCCGAGCGGCACCGCCTTAATGATAGCCGACGCAATAAAGAAAATTATTCCCGACGAATCTTTCGTAATCGGCAGAAACGAAAACAGCGGCAAAAGACAACGTGGCGACCTGGGAATAAGCTCTGTTCGCGGCGGAACGGTCGCGGGAAAACACGAAGTAATGTTCTTTATGGACGGCGAAGTCGTGTCGATAAAACACGAAGCCGAAGACAGAACCATTTTCGCAAACGGCAGTATCGCCGCCGCAAGATTCATCGTATCGAAAGAAAAAGGTTTATTTAGTTCAAAAGACTTATTCGACTAATCGCAAATATGAAATTATAAAAACATAAAGGCAGGTACAAATACCTGCCTTTGATATTATTTTAATCTTTATTTATTATTGATTATCCGTTCCGGTATCGGTTTCGCCCCCTGTCGCTTCGGTTGACTTCAACGTCAGCGTGGTTTGCGGTTCGGCGGCGGCGAGCATGGTTTTTATTGCGGTAAGCTCGGAGTCGTTGTCGGCGACGACCGTAATAAAGGCTTTATCGTACGAGAAGTACAATTCGGACGGATTTTTTATCATCAATTCACAGAAATGTTTTATATCAGTCTGTTCGTATAAGTTTTCTTCAAATTGGTCGTCGATATAGTCGAGCATATCGTACATATTTATCCAGATATTCTTGTAAAAATCGTTGTCGTAGAAGAAGCCTATTCCGTCTTTTTCAACTTTCACGTTCTTAATCATATATCCTGCGGCGTCGAGCCAATTAAGACTCTTTCTTTGCTCTTCGGGAACGAAATCGTTATTTACGGTCTTGTACGCTATGAGCGATAAGTCGAGCGGGAAGCTGACTTTGCAGACGTATTCGCCGTTTTCCGTGGTGTAAATATACGCCGTATTTTTGTAGACGTAGATACCTTCCTGCGGTTTAAGCGTAACGGGGTCTTTCATTTCCACGAAAGCGTAGTTGTCGGTGGAATCTTCCTGAAAAACTTTAGCTTTGAAGTCGGCTAAATATTTTTTAGGTTGTGCCCCTTCTTCGGTCTGAACGTAGGAATCGAAAGTAAGTTTGAACGCGTTATCCTTATAATACACGAAAGTATCGCGGTTATCTTTGTTCTCGTCGAGCACGAACGGAACCGATACGCTGTCCTTGCTTATCGCGAATTTCTGCATTTCGAGATTAAGTTTAAGGCTGTCTTCGCCGAAAACCGTACCCGACTTATTCTTAATTTCGTCCATATTTAAGTCCATATTGAAAGCAGACATCTTTCTGTTAGACGTAGTGAAATCGACTTTGATGTTGGACTTCGGGAATTCTCCCGCCTTGATTTCGTCTATGGTCACTCCGAATACGCCCGAAATAATTTCTCCGAAGCTGTTAAGGTCGGAACCTGAAATTTCGTTGGAAGAAAGGAAATTTTTGAGAGATTTAGGTAAATCGATGTCGACGACGTAGTTATATTCTTCGGCTAAACCGTTCATACGGCTCTTGCCTTGGGTGTCTTCGCTCGTGACTATCGCCGACGAAAGGAACAACGCTAATTTATCCATACTTACGTCGGTATTGTCGAACGGGAAGTATGGAGCCCATTGCGAAGCCTTTAAGTCGAGAGAAAATTTAGTTGACTCGCCGAACTGTAAGAAAAGCTGCTCTTTATAGATATATGCGCCGAAAGTCAATTCGTCCGCATCGCTGTCTTCGCTCGGGAACAATTCAAACGAGAACATCGTCGTCTCGGGCGAATTATTGTTATAGTTTAATCTCATCGACGCCCAAAAGCTGTTTTTGTTCGCGCTCAGATTAAACGAAGCGTCGGCGGACACCTTGGGCGAAGTCTTTAATTTAGATTTGGAAAATTCTCCCGCAATTGACGTAAAACCGCCTAAAAACGTTTTGTAGACGTCGGTCATACTCGGCGACTCGATTACGGTCCAGCCGCCTTTGTTAATATCGTCGTCATCGGTATTAGGTTTTGGATTTTCGGTTTCTCCGCATCCTACAAGCGCCAGCATAAGCGTAATGACGACAGCAAACAACAAAAACATTTTTTTCTTCATAATACTACTCTCCCTTGATAAGGTAATATTATTTCGGAAACCGACGACCGAAGCCGTCGACCGTCCGCAATGCGAACGGCGCGTTTCCGACCGAGCAAGTAAAAATACCTGCAAATGCTTCGCTTTTACCGATATTCTTACTTTACGGCTGCCGAAATGATTTCCTGCAACCGCGGTATGATTTCATCCAAAGACACGTTTTCCTGTAAAGTTTTGTCTCTGGATTGTAGTTCTACTCTGTTTTCCGCGATAGACCTGGGACTTATTACGACTCTCAAAGGTATACCCATAAGGTCGCAGTCCGAGAACTTGACTCCCGCGGACGCTTCTCTTTCGTCAAATAACACTTCTATTCCCGCTTTCTGCATATCGGCGTAAAGTTTTTCCGCCTTTTCGCTTACTTCGGGATTATCTATTCTCAACGCGCACAGATAAACGTGCCACGGAGCTATCGACATAGGCCACATAAGACCTTTTTCGTCGTGACTTTCTTCCGCTACCGACGCAATGGCTCTTCCTATACCTATGCCGTAACAGCCCATTATGGGATTGACGGCTTTACCCGTGTTATCCAAAACGGTCATTCCCATAGTCTTGGTGTACTTAGTGCCGAGCTGGAATATATTTCCTACTTCGATACCGTTTTCCAACGTAAGGGGTTTGCCGCAGACGGGACAGGTTTCGCCCGCTTTTACTTTGGCTATATCGCTAAAGGTAATACCCTTTAAGTCGCGGTCGAAGTCGATACCCGTGTAATGATATTCCGCCTTGTTCGCTCCGCCGACTACGTTGTTAAGACCTTTAAGGGATGCGTCGTAAACTATCGTCGCTCCGGGTACGTCGAGATTGACGGGGCCAATGTTTCCGGCGTGCAATCCGGGAACATCTTTTATGTTGGCGGGGACTATTTCGTGTCCCAACACCTTTTTAAGTTTTGCTTCGTTTATTTCAAGGTCGCCCCTTATGAAACAAACAACCACGTCTTCGCTGCCTTTTTTGAAGTAGCAAACCGCTTTAACCGTCTTTTTCGCGTCCTTATTAAGGAACTCGCAGACCGATTCTATATCGGCTCTGTCGGCGGTGAAAACTTCTTTCAGCTCTTCGCTGACTTCGTCGCGTTCGTTCTCGCGTCTGCTGACGGCGACTTCCATATTGGCTTTGTATCCGCATTCGGGGCAGATGACTATGGTGTCTTCCCCTATGGGAGTAAGAAGCATATATTCGTGAGCGATGTTGCCGCCCATCATACCGCTGTCGGACTTGACTGCGACTACTCTCTTCATACCTATGCGGTCGAATATTCTCGTGTACGCATCGTAGACTCTGTAATAATATTTTTCAAGGTCGGCGTTGTCCATATGGAAAGAGTATGCGTCTTTCATCGTGAACTCTCTCACTCTTATAAGACCGCCGCGGCAACGGGCTTCGTCTCTGAACTTGGTCTGGATCTGGTAAATCATGAACGGCAACTGCTGATAGCTGTTGACGGCGTCGCGTGCGAAATGAACCGCCGCTTCTTCGTGTGTCATACCGAGTACCATATCGCGACCGCTTCTGTCCTTAAATCTGACCATTTCGTCGCCGATGGAATAGTATCTGCCCGATTCCGCCCACAATTCCTTGGGCATAACCACGGGGAACAGAACTTCCTGTCCGTCGACGGCGTTCATTTCTTCTCTTATGATACGTTCTATCTTCTGCGCTATACGCTTAGCGGGCATGGCAAGAGACCAAATCCCGTTGTTGACGAGTTTTATGTATCCCGCCCTCAATAAAAGGATATGGCTAGCAATGGTAGCATCTCCGGGAACGGTTTTTGTGCGTTCTCCGACTAATTTAGAAAGACGCATGTCTGCCCCCTTATTTGGTCACCTTTACGGTAATCTTCCACGTACCGATAAGGTATTTTTCCTGTTCTTCCAAAATGTAGACCCTGACTTCATACTTACCGGACTTGGTGTACTTGCCGTCTTTAAGTTTGAGTTTGGCGATGTCTTCTTCGCTATAAACCAAGTTGTTAGAAACGGTCTTCTCCGTTCCGTCGCTTAATTTAGCGGTAATGGTCGGCGTGCCGTGGGTGTCGCCTACGTTGACGACGGTTTCTTTAATTTCGTAAGAGCTTACGGTAACTTCATCGGATTTGTTCTGGCATGCGGTAAGAACGCAAGCTATGGTAGCCACGATAAGTAAAACGGCTACGATAGAAACTGTTTTTTTCATATATTCTCCTAATATTAGATTATTATCGTTATTATTTCAATATTATTATATTACCATATTATCCGCGTGTCAATATACTTTTATCTACTTAAATATCGGTTTTTCGACTAATTTCGCCTTAACTTCCTCAGTAAGAAACAATATATCGACCGCACGGTAACGGTTTTCCGCCCCTATTCGGCGGTGACTTCGCATTCAGCTATCTGTTTTACGCCGTAGTAGCAGTCTGCGCTCGCGACCAACGGTTTGCCTTTGCCGGCGCGGTTTCTGTCGATAAGCACGTCTTCGGAATCGACGGTGAAGACTACGCCCTGTTTGTTTATTAACGCAATCTTACATTCTTCCTTGACCGCCCCCGCGAACACGAGCCGCTTGTCGGTAAGGTCGATTACCTTAACCCCTTTTCTCGCTCTCTTGGACGGTTCGACGTAACTTGCCACTACGCGTTTTGCGTAACCGTTGCTGATAAGTAAAAGTTCGCCTATTATTTCGTCGTCTTCTTTTTCTATCTGTCCCGCCCACGCTACGCTCGCACCGTCGTTAAGACTCATACCTATTACTCCGCCAGCTTTTCTGCCCTGAACGGGATATTCGTCAACGGGGGTGTTAAGGCTAAGTCCGTCGCTCGATACGAACACGAGATTGCTGTTGTCGTCGACTATTTCGACGGCAACGACTTCGTCGCCCTCTTTAAGCACCATTCCGAGATAGGAATCCTTGTTAACAATATATTCCGATATATCGGAACGTTTTACCATACCGTTTTTCGTGACGATAAACACTTGTTTATCCGCATTATTTTCGGTAAGTTTAATTGCGGATACGACCTTCTCGTCCTTCGGAGCGTCTGCGCATATTTCCGTCAGCGTTTCGCCTTTGTCTTTCCAGCCGGATTCTCTCATCTCGTTCACGTTTAGCTTATAACAGTTGCCTAAGCTACCGAAAAGAATGATTTGTTCGTTCTTATCGACGTACTGCATTACTTTTGACGTTTCGTTTACGACGGTAGGTTCGGTTCTGTCGGCTATGCTGTACTGACGGGGCGAAAGGAACTTAACTAATCCGTTTGCGTCCACGCTTACATATCCCCTTTTTCCTTCGTCGGTGTTTACTTCGTAAGGTTTGTGAGCTATGTCGTCTTCGCTGTTTACGATGATACTGAGACGCTTGCAGGGATATTTTTGTCTTATTTCGAGAAGTTCTTTTTTGACTACTCTCAGCTGTTCCGCTTTGGAAGACACTATTTTTTCAAGTTCGGCTATGAGCTGTTTAAGTTCTCTCAATTCCTTTTCTATCTTCGTCACTTCCATACGGGTAATGTTGACGAGTTTCAAGTCGAGAATAGCGTCGGCTTGCTTTTCCGTAAGTCCGAAGTGAGCGCGGAGTTTATCTTTGGCTTCGCCGCGGGAACTGCTCGTCTTGATAAGCTGCACGACGGTGTCGATGTCGGGCAGGATAATGACGTAGCCGTCTAAGATATGTTCTCTCTTTTTAGCGTTGTTAAGGTCGAACTGACTGCGTTTTAATATTACGTTTTGCTGATGCTTTACGTAATAATTAAGGTATTCGATAAGTCCGAGCTGTTGCGGTCTGCCGTCGGCTATCGCCACCATATTCACGCCGAAAGATATTTGCATATCGGTCTTTTTGTAGAGATAATCGAGCACTTTGAAGGCGTCTTCGCCCTTTTTCAGGCGGATAACGACTCTTATTCCGTTGCGGTCGGACTCGTCTACTATTTCCTGTATTCCGCTTAACGTAAGGTCGGCTTTCGCGGCGTTTTTCTTCGCCGCTTCCACCGCGTCGTCCCTTAATTCCATTATTCTCTGTTGCAGACGGGCTTTGTTTACGCCGTAAGGAATTTCCGTTATTACGATGGCTTGTTTGCCGTTACCTGCGTTTTCTATTTCCGCTCTCGCTCTTATAAAGAACTTGCCTTTACCCGTTTCGTAAATGCTTTCGAGACTGTCACCGGGTATAATAAATCCCCCCGTCGGGAAATCGGGTCCTTTGATTATTTTGAGAAGGTCGGGCAATTTTATTTTCGGATTATCTATATATGCTATCGTGCCGTCGATTACTTCCGAAAGGTTATGCGCGGGGATATTCGTCGCAAGGCCTATCGCTATGCCCATACTGCCGTTTACGAGCAAGTTGGGAAAACGCCCCGGCAAAAGGTCGGGTTCCATAAGGCTGTCGTCGAAGTTCTTTACCCACTTTACGGTATCCTTATCGAGATCTCGTAAAAGTTCGCAAGCTAAAGCTTCGAGTTTTACTTCGGTATAACGCATAGCAGCCGCGCCGTCGCCGTCGATGGAGCCGAAGTTTCCGTGACCGTTGACGAGCGTGTTACGCATATTGAATTCCTGAGCCATTTTGACCATTGCGTCGTAAATACTCGTGTCGCCGTGCGGGTGATATTTACCTAAGCAGTCGCCTACCACACGGGCGGATTTCTTGTACGGTCCGTCGGGCTTCATATTGAGTTCGTTCATGGTATAGAGAATTCTGCGCTGAACGGGTTTTAAGCCGTCTTCCACTCTCGGCAACGCACGTTCGAGTATGATGTACTCTGCGTACGGCATCATAAAATCGGGTATTGCTTTGGAAAGCGGACGGGAAATTATCTTCTCCTCTACCGGTAATTCTTCAACGATTTTCTTTCTTGCCATTATCTGTCACCTCCGAACTTTTCAAGGAACTTATCCACCTTGTTGAATTTTGCGTGGCGGAAAATATAATCCTTACGCTTGTCCGCGCCGTCGTTCATAAAGATATCGAGCATTACGCTTGCCTGAGCCGCGTCGTCCATTTCCACTCTCGTAAGAATTCTCGTACGCGGGTTGAGCGTGGTGTCCCAAAGCTGTTCTTTGCTCATTTCGCCCAAACCTTTATAACGCTGAACGTCGCCCGCTCCCGCTTTAAGTTCCGCAGTGTATTCGTCGAGTTCTTCTTCGTTGTAGGCGTACTTAATTACGCCCTTCTTTTCCACCTTATAAAGGGGCGGCATACCGACGTAAACGTGTCCGAGCGTAATCAAATCGGGCATAAGACGGTAGAACATCGCAAGTAAGAGCGTTCTTATATGGTATCCGTCGTAGTCCGCGTCGGACAGGATAATAACTTTGTCGAAACGCAGATTGTTTATGTTGAAATCTTCTTCTATATCGGTGCCTAACGCCGCAATAATAGTCTTGATTTCTTCGTTTTTGTAAATTTTTTCGAGAGTAGACGCCTTATAAACGTTGAGCGGTTTGCCCCTTAACGGCAAAACTGCCTGTATCCTTCTGTCTCTGCCCTGTTTAGCCGAACCGCCTGCCGAGTCGCCTTCCACTATGAAAAGTTCGCATTCGGAAGTATTTTTGGACGAACAGGAAGCGAATTTACCTACGAGCGTCGCTCCGTTAATGGCGTTCTTGTGGCGTTGTTCGTTCTTTGCCTTTCTTGCCGCTTCTCTCGTCTTCGCAGCGTCCATAGCCTGCTTTATTATGAATTCGAGAATAGGTTTATTCTTCGAAATTTTCATAAATTCGGTAAGTTTTTCGGTGACGATGCTTTCCACAATTTGTTTTACTTCGAGATTTCCGAGCTTCGTTTTGGTCTGTCCTTCGAATTGAACGTTCTGCATTTTCACCACGAGCACGGCGGTAAGACCTTCGCGGAAATCGTCGCCGGTAAGGTTGGCGTCCTTTTCTTTAAGGTACTTATTGGCTCTCGCGTAGTCGTTAAAACACTTCGTAAACGCCGTTCTGAAACCGGTCTCGTGCGTGCCGCCCTCTATCGTGCGGATGTTGTTGACGAAGCTGTAAAGATGCTCGGTGTAAGTCTTGGTGTGCTGAACGGCAAGTTCCAGATGGAAATGCGGAGCGTCGCCTTCCAGGTACATAACCTTATTCTTTTGTTCTTCTATTCCGTCGTTAATGTATGCGACGTAATCAATGATACCGCCGTTATACAAAAACTCTACCGCATACCCGTCTTCCTGTCTGTCGTCGCGGAATTTTATAAGCACGCCTTTATTGAGAAATGCAAGCTGTCTTAATCTGTTTTCAATTTCTTCCGCGTCGAAAACTATCGTATTAAAGACCCTTTTATCGGGCATAAAGGTAACTTTAGTGCCGCGTTTGTCCGTTTTCCCTATTACTTCGAGCGGAGTTTTTACGATACCGCTTTTGACTGTTTTTCCCACCTGCGGAGAGTAAAACTCTTCTCTGTAAATTTTCTTATCTCTGTAAACTTCGACGTTAAGCCATTCGCTGAGCGCGTTGGTTACGCTGGCACCCACGCCGTGCAAACCGCCCGAAAACTGATAGTTGGCGTTGTCGAATTTACCGCCGGCGTTAAGCTGGGTGAATACAAGTTCCACCGCGGGGATTTTCTTTACGGGGTGAATATCGACGGGGATACCTCTGCCGTTGTCTTCGACGGTAGCCGAGCCGTCTTTATTTATCGTGACCGCAATTGTGTTCGCGTATTTATTCGCCGCTTCGTCGATAGCGTTGTCGACGATTTCCATAAGTATATGGTGCAAACCTTTTATGTCGGTAGTACCGATATACATACCCGGTCTCGTCCTGACGTGTTCGAGTCCTTCGAGAGCCTTTATATCTTTCGCATTGTACGAACTACTCTGTATCGACGCATTTTTCTCTTCGGTATTCTTACCTGCCATTTGTTCCTCCAACTAAATATTCCGTTTCATTTTCACAAAAAACCACTGTATATTGTATCATACCGTCTGATATTTGTCAATTACGATTATTCTGAACGACGAAAAATGCGTCCTTTATAAGAACGCATTTTTTGTTTATTTTCGTAAGTTTATCGGCGATTATTGCTGCTGCTGTTGCTGTTTGCCGTGAAGAAGATTGTTTATTCTGTCGGAGCAGCTTAACAAGTCGGCTACGGACTTATTCTGGTTGCAGTAAGCAATTATGTAAGAAACATATTTGGACAAGTCGGCTTCGATAAACCATTCCGCTTCCTTTACGCTGGGACAGGTGTAAGTAAGGTTGGTCGAAAGCACGGCGGTAAAGAGTCCTTCCTCGTACGCTTTCTGGAACTTTTCTTTCCCTTCGGTGAACAACGCGAACGTTGCGTTAAGGAAAATGTTTCTTGCGCCGTCGGCTTTAAGGTGACGGCAGAGTCTTAACATGGAGTCGCCCGTAGCTATTATATCGTCGGCTACGAAAACGTCTCTGTCCTTAACCGAAGCTCCGATATATTCGTGAGCTACGATGGGGTTACGACCGTTGACTATCGTGGTGTAGTCACGGCGTTTATAGAACATACCCAAATCTACGCCCAAAACCGACGCATAGTAAATATTACGGTTCATTGCGCCTTCGTCGGGAGAAACTATCATAAAGTGTTCCTTATCGAGATTAAGATTGGGATATTTATGATGTAACGCTTTCAGAATTTGATATGTAGCGAAGAAGTTATCGAAGCCCATTAAAGGAACGGCGTTCATAACTCTCGGGTCGTGAGCGTCGAACGTAACCACCTCTTTAACGCCCATGGAGTACAATTCCTGCAACATCTGAGCGCAGTCGAGACTTTCTCTCGCGTTACGTCTGTGCTGTCTTCCGCCGTACAGAATGGGCATAACTACGGTAATACGTTCAGCCTTGCCGCCTACTGCGGAAATAATACGTTTAAGGTCGGCGTAATGGTCGTCGGGCGACATACAGTTTTCGTTGCCGTACATATTGTATTTACAGCTGTAATTGCCTACGTCGGTGATTATGTATAAATCTCTGCCTCTTACGCTGCCGTTAATCATTCCCTTGCCGTCGCCGGTAGTAAATCTCGGACAAACGGAGTCGATAATGAAAGTGTCTTTTTTCGTGAATTCGCGGTTGTGTTTGGCGAGATCGCGGTTATACCAATTCACGAGATAATTGTCGATGGCTTTGCCGAGTTCTCTCGCGCTTTCCATAACGATAAGTCCCAAAGGAGCTACCGGAGTGGGTTCGTCAAAAACTTCTGTAAAAAATGTGGGCATGCTTTCCTCTTAACAAAAAATTTGATAGTGTGATTATATCATATCCGACGGGGGCAAAGCAAATATTTGCGGTCGGTTTTTCGACAAATATTACCATGCGATTTTTTATCGACGGATATTAAAAAGCAAGCGAAAAAACGCTTGCTTTTAATTTGGTTTTTTAGGTCTGGATAAATCCGTCGCCGCTTTCTTCTTCCGGTTCTCCGTCCATTCTGCCCTGGAACTGCGAACGATACAGATTAGCGTAGAAGCCGCCTTTCGCCATAAGGGTCTCATGGTTGCCCTGTTCGACGACGTCGCCGTGGTTCATTACGAGTATGACAGCCGCAGATTTTATCGTGGAAAGTCTGTGCGCTATTACGAAACTGGTCTTTCCTTCCATCATGGCGAGCATCGCGCTCTGAACATACTGTTCGGTTCTCGTATCGACGGAACTCGTCGCTTCGTCGAGAATAATTATCTTCGGGTCTTTCAATATAGCTCTCGCTATCGTAAGGAGCTGTTTCTGTCCCTGCGAAATGTTGCTGGCGTCATCGTTAAGGACGGTGTCGTATCCGTGCTCCATACTCTCGATAAATTCGTGAGCGTGAGCTTTCTTCGCGGCGGCTATTATGTCATCTCTGGTGGCGTTTGCGTTGCCGTAGGCTATGTTGTCGGCGACCGTACCTTTGAAAAGCCAGGTGTCCTGCAAAACCATTCCGTACAGACTGCGTAAATCGTCGCGGTGCATGTCCTTTATATTAACGCCGTCTATAGTAATCGAACCGCCGTCGAGTTCGTAGAATCTCATAAGAAGGTTTACAAGCGTCGTTTTACCTGCACCCGTAGGTCCGACTATAGCGATACTTTCGCCTGCGTTGACGTGCAGACTTAAATCTGTAATAAGGGGTTTATCGGCAGAATAGCTGAACGCAACGTGCTTGAAATCGACTTCGCCGGTCATTTTACTCGTGTCGATATGAGGTCCGTCGGGCGTCATTTCTTCAAGGTCGAACATCTTGAACACTCTTTCCGCGCTGGCTATGGACGACTGAATGGTGCTGGCTATGTTACTGATATTTTCGATAGGCTGAGCAAACTGTCTGGTGTACTGGATACAAGCCTGAATATCGCCTATGCTTATTATTCCCGACCCTGCTCTGAACCCGCCTACTACGCAGATAGCGACGTAACAAATGTTGTTGATAAACTTGATTATCGGCAGAATTATACCCGCAAGGAACTGTGCCTTTCTCGTCGCTTTGAGAAGTTTTTTGTTCGTGACTTCGAAGTCGTCTATGCTGTCCTGTTCGTGGTTATACAAAAGCACTACTCTATGCCCAGCATACATTTCTTCGATGTGTCCGTTAAGGATACCGATAAGCTCCTGCTGGCGAGCGAATTCCTTTTGGCTTTTCTTTATAATCAAACTACTCGCTACAAGCAAAATCGGCACGCTGCAAAGAGTAATCACGCTAAGGAGCCAATCCAGACGGAACATCATAAACAACACGCCGCAGATAGTCATAACGACGGTTATTACCTGGTTTACGGTGTCCTGCAAGGTCACCGCGACGAGTTCTACGTCGTTGGTCATACGGGAAAGAATTTCGCCCGTAGGAGTCGCGTCGTAATATTTAAGCGGAACTCTGTCCAATTTACACTTTATGTCGTAACGCATTCTGCGTACGACGTGCTGAGCCATACTTGCCGCGATAAGTCCGCTTGCAAAAGTGAACAATGCGTTAAGGCAGTACAGTCCGCCTGCGGTAAGACAAATCTGTGCCACGTACGACAGGTCTACGTCCTTAAAATACTGTATACTTTCCACTAAGTGGTTGGTTACTTTTTTCAGAATATCGGGTACCCACACCCCGAACCACGCTCCGACGGCTGCTATAAGTATCATCGCTATAAGCGCTATCATTTCGGGACGCATGTATTTTATAAGACGCCTTACCGTCTTTCCGAAGTTTTCTGCGCCTTGTACCTTTTCTACGTTGATAGAACTTGCGCCGAAAGCTCCCGACATATCCATTTTGCCGACGGAAGAAACTTTCTCACCCTCAACCTTTACGATTTCGTCGTTCATAATCCGAGTTCCTCCTCACTCATTTGGCTTAATGCTATATCGCGATAAACTTTGCAGTTCCGGACAAGGTCGGCATGTTTTCCCTTGCCCACCATTCTGCCGTCGTCGAGAACGATTATTTCGTCGGCGTCCATTATCGTACCTATACGCTGAGCTACGATTATCACGATGCTTTCATGCGTGACTTCGGCAAGCGCCTTACGCAGTTTTGAATCGGTCTTGAAGTCGAGCGCGCTGAAGCTGTCGTCGAATATGTATATTTCGGGACGGCGGGTGACAGCTCTCGCTATCGACAGACGCTGTTTTTGTCCGCCGCTGAAGTTCTGTCCGCCCTGCTCTACTTCGTATTCGAGTCCGCCTTCTTTTTCTCTGACGAACGCGTCGGACTGCGCTATTTTAAGAGCGGCCCACATCTCGTCTTCCGTTGCGTCTTCTTTACCGTAACGCAAGTTGTCGGCTATCGTTCCGCTGAAAAGAATACTCCTTTGCGGTACGAAACCTATCTTCTTGCGAAGGTCGGCTTGCGGATAAGTCGATACGTCCTGTCCGTCCACCAACACCTGACCTTCTGTCACGTCGTAGAAACGCGGAATAAGATTTATTACGGTGGATTTACCGCTGCCGGTACCGCCCACTATTGCGGTGACTTTACCCTTTTCGCACTTGAAGTTGATACCTTCGAGAATATTCTTTTCGGCGTGCTTGCTGTACTTAAAGGCTACGTCCTTAAATTCTATCGTACCCGAATTGTCGCTGTGGTCCGCAGCGTCTGGTCTGTCCACTACCGCTACGTCTGTATCCACTACCTGCAAAATACGTTCCGCCGACGCGCTGGCTCTCGGGAAGATGACCACCGCACTCGCCACGAATACCATCGACATAGCTATCTGCGTAATGTACTGACTTACTTCAAGCATGCTTCCTACGTCGGAAATTGAGTTGTCGGCGACCTGTTTTGCCGCACGCCAGAATATACCGACCGAAGCGCAGTTAAGACATATATTGATAAGGGGTACGAGTACGGCGCAATATCTCTGCAAAACTACTGCCGTACGGGAAGCGGAAATGTTTACTTTGTCGAAACGCTTTTTTTCCTGTTCCTGTTTATTGAACGCGCGCACGACTCTTATACCCGTAATGCCTTCTCTCATTATAAGAGTAAGCTGGTCTACTTTACGCTGAATTATCTTAAACAACGGCTGGCATATCTTAGCCGCGACGCCCGCCGCCGCAAACAGTATCGGCAGTATGTAGACGAGAACCATCGTCATAGAAACGTTAGCGCGGAAGCTGAATATAAAGCCGCCTATAATCGTAACGGGAGCCGAAAGCGTGGTACGCAAAATAACCAAAAATACGTTCTGAATCTGGTTTATATCGTTCGTCGAACGGGTGACCAGACTTGCCGTAGAGAACTTGTCGAACTCGACGAGCGAATATCCTTCGACTTTCGTAAAGACCATAGAACGCAAAATCTTGGAGAAATAAGCCGCTATCTTACTGCTTATTAACATGGCGAGTATGGTACATACCGAAGCGAACAAGGTGTACAGTAACATCATAAGACCTTTTTTCGCAATGAAATTCATATCTGCGGTCTGAATGGTGATACCGTCTGGCGTGAGCCATTCGTCACGGGTCTTGTCCGTCTTTTTACTCAAAGCGTCGTTCGTCGTGCCTTTATTGCTTAATTTAAGGATATCGAGAAACTTTCTGAAAGAACTTTCTTCTTTCGCATTGGTCGATACTGCGGCGTCTATCTCGTCTTCGGTCATACCGAGTTTGTTCTTTATCCACTTAGTGTTGTTTTCGTATTTGTAAGCGTAACCGAGAACCTGATTACACAAAATTATTTCGTAGTCGGGAAACGGACTGTATCTGTCGGTCTCTTCGTCTATTATGTATTTTAAACTCGACTTGTCGAACGCTACGCCGTTGCTGTCCACGGCGAGTCTTTCGCCGGTTTCTTTATCGAGCGGTATGGGAAGAAGGTTTCCGTACTCGGAATGTTTCATACACATTACGCAGCTCGTAAGAAGACGTTTCATATTCGGGTCGTCGTTCCATACGTCGCTGTCTTCCCCTTCGTCTTCGTCCTTGAACATGTCAAGAAAGGTATTAAGGTTTATCGCGGAACCCGCGTTGGTCGCTCTCAGTATGCTGTCGTAATCAATAAGTTTTGAAACGGCTTCTTTGACCTTTTCTTTATCGGCGGGAGA
>DJPE01000022.1:6224-14416 GCA_002439705.1 Christensenella sp. UBA6420 | reverse complement strand
TATAACCGTATTTTTCGGATATTTTGTCGAACTGATATTCTTTAAGAGAGTTCATAAACGGGAGTAATACGTCGTTAAACAGCTCTTTACTGTCCCTAACGGGAATATCCATAAAGTTAAACGTTATCGGAAAAGCGTTGAATTGTTCGTTCCATACGTTCTTGATGTCGACGGTAGAGAAACCGTCTTTCATCTCAAACACGGGGATTTTGTCTTTTTCGAATCCGTCCACGTCGCCCGTTATGTCGATTTCGCCGAAAGGATTTATCATCGTTTCGTGTTCGTACATAGGCTCGTAGTCCAGATATATACCGTCGTTAATGATGTCGCTCATCATCCCCGGCAGGTACAATTCGGCAAGAGCCGACGCGAAAAGCAAAATTACCGCAATAACGAAAAATTTTGCCATCGGCTTAAGTTTCTTAAATAATCTAAACATTTTACTCCCGTGGCGTTTGACCGCCGTTTAATAATTTTTCTATTTAATGACTATCGCCAAAAATTTACAGCCGCCTTTGCTTAAAGCTATCATTCCGTGCGGCGTGGAAGAATCGTATATGATGCCGTCGCCTTCGTTAAGGACTTCCGACCTGTCCCCTACGGCAACTTTCAACGTACCTTCGAGAACGTAATCGAATTCCTGCCCCTTATGAACGTTGGTCACGATAGGCTTATCAAGGGCGTCTTCGTCGTACGGAACGTGAACGAACAAAGGATCGACTTTACGATGAGCGAACTTACTTGCGAGATGATAATAATCGAACCCTTCTCTTCTGTCCACTCTTAATCCATGCCCCTTTCTTTCGACGGCGTACATTTTAAGGTTGGACGCGTTGCTGCCCGTGAGTAGTTCCGATATATCCACTCCGAAACGGGTTGCGCAACGGTTAAGGAAACTGTAAGAATAGTCTACCTTGCCTTCTTCGCACCGAAGATAATCTTCCGCCGTCATTTCGCAAAGCGAAGCCATATCTTCGACGGTAATATCGAGATCTTCGCGCAAGCACTTAATTCTTTCTCCTATCAACTGTAAATCCACGGTAGCGCTCCCGAAAAAAATTTATAAACCGACCGACGCATACGTCGCGCATAACGAACGCGGTAGTTTACCGAGTTATTATAATATATTATAAGAAATTTTGCAATACCCCAATTAAGACAAAAATTTCGTCCGAACGACAGTGTTTTATCGTTTTTTACGAAAATAAAGAAAAAACTGTTGCGTCGAAAATCGGCGAAAATCACGAAAAACCCGCCGAAAAATTCCGACGGGTTTTTATAGCGTTTTCAAAAAATAATTATGTGTTATCTTGCGTGCGAACCGCCTCCGCCGAAGCCGCCTCCGCCGCCGCGGAAACCGCCGCCGCCTTTGCCGCCGCCGGCTAACGAACCTATGGTCTTAGCCGCGGACAATATCTTCGCGTTGCGCTGCATGGAAGCTACGGTATTCGATATGTTAATTATCGACGCGTTAAACGCAAGACCCGTGTTGATTCTGAATCTCGGAGACATCAGGTACAATATGGTAAACGCGTCCATACTGTCGAAATTACCGCTGTTTTCGGTAACCATTTGCCTGTATTGCGGATACGCAATCTCCAATTGTTCGGATACTTTATCCGCTATGCCCATAGCCGTGGCGTACACCATATATTCTTCCCAGAGTACGAGCGCAGGCAGTTCGTGGCTGTCCATATTCGAAAATTCCGTCATAAATTTTCCGAGCGCGCGGAAATCGTCATAGAGTCTTTGGCTCGACTCTTTCAAGGGTGCTTTCTGCTTCTTCAAAACCACTCTATATGCGATAAACGTAAGAATAAGCGGAGCTATAACTATCGGGAAATGCGGGAAAAAGCTTCCGAATAAGAACCACGCCACGAAAGCAACGCCTGCTAAAACTATCGCGGAAAAGCTTACGCAGCCCATAACGTTGCCGTATTTATCGTCCTTGAAAGTGGGATAAAACTTCATTTTTACGGCTTTCGCTTTGGTTTGTTCCTTAAACTTTTCTATCGTTTTAGCGTAATTATTGTAATACTTTTTAGCGCATTTTTCCAGTTCTTTCATCTCGAAAGGCTGACCGTTCGATACCGAATTAAGCATATCATAAACGGTTTTTTCATGCGGAGCGAGAGTTTCCGTATCACGTTGAATTACGGTAATCTTAGCTTGTTTCTTCTTTTCGCCCACGTCGATACTTATAAAGTGTCTGCGGAAGAGTTCGAGAATAGTCGCGCTCATTGCGTCTCCCACGTTATACTTGTCGTAATATTGATAAACGTGCGCGAATTCGCCCGCCGTCCAGCCTTCGGGAATTTCTCTTTCGTAGATAGGCTTATCGATAAGGTCGAGCGGCTTACGTTTTTTTATAAGTAAAACTACCGACAACGCTCCCGCTATCGCAACGACTATCGTAAGGACTATATCGACTATATTAAGTATTTTAAGTCTTCTTACTTCTTTCGCGAATTCGTCGTACCACGCCTGTTCTTCGGCGATGATAGCGGCTTTCGTCGCGGAATTATTGACTTCTATACCGCTATAGTTTTGCTGCGGCAAAAGTATTCTCGTCTCGAGATACACGCCTTCCGACAGGTCTTCTGCGGAATAGTTTACTTCCGTCACGATATCGCCTGCTGGAATAGTTCCTTCCGCTCCGCCGTCGTCTATGTGAGTCCAGACGTACATATCGTCACGATTGACTGCGGCAAACTTAACCGTCGCGGTGAACTTGTCGTACGACATTTCGTTGGTGTCGCTGACGAATTTATAATAGAACCCCGCGCAGTCGGCGTAGTTTATCATAACGTTGGACAAAGTGTACGAGAAAGTTATAGTCCTGTCGCCCTTATCGAATTCCGACATATATACGCCCACTTCGTAGAAACTGCTGCGTTCGTAGACGTAGCCCGTATCGGCGTAATTGCGTTTATCCGCGCTCGTAAAATCGTCGGGGTCTTTGCCGTCCGTATAAGTAATAAGTTCCCGCCCGTCCAAAGACACTTTCACGTTCGATACGTCGCAACGCGTGTCGCTGTTATATTTGGACACGTCTTTATAATAGTTCCACCACGGGTCGGACCTGCCGCCGAAATGCACTACGTCCGTTTCTACCACGTCGATACTCCCGTCTTCGTTCAACGTAATCAGCACGTCGGCGGATTTGAGATACGGATTAGTCTTACTTCCCGAACATGCTACTGCCGTCAGCGCAATAACGACGAATAGGCAGACAACCGAAAGTAATCTGCCTATACGCTTAAATTTGTTATCTCTTTCCATCTATTCCGTTAAAACTGAACCTTCGGAGCTTCGTCGCGAACGATATCGGCTACTTCGAAGTATTTTTCTATCTTGAATTTGTCTTTATGTCTGTTCGCTACGATAGAAGACGGGAATTTCTGAATAAGCTCGTTGTTCTTCTGAACGGTGTCGTTAAAGAACTGTCTTGCATAAGCAATCTTATCTTCGATGCCTTTAAGATCGGACTGCAAAGCAAGGAAGTTTGCGTTGGCTTTAAGGTCGGGGTACTTTTCGATGCTGACCAAAAGTCTGCCGAGAGCATTGTTGAGTTGATTGTTAGCGTCGATAGCTTCGTCGGTCGTGGTAGCCGCAGTCGCGCGGGAACGCCACATAACTACGTTTTCCAACGTTTCTTTTTCGTGAGTAGCGTATCCTTTTACCGTTTCTACAAGGTTAGGTATAAGGTCGTAACGCTTTTTGAGTTGAACGTCTATCTGTGCCCATTGATTTTTAACTTTTTGCGTAGCCGCAACGAGTTTGTTGTAGGTCTTGAACCACCAGATAACGGCGATTATCGCCAACAAAACGACGAGTACGGCAACTATTATTAAAGCTATTGCCCAAGATGCCATATTTAATATCTCCTTTTATATGATATTTTGTAATTACAATTATATATTCGCCTTGCGGCGTAGTCAAGCGGGAAAGCGTAATTAACTTAGTTTTCCCGCCAGTTTCGTACTTATTTTTTAGTCTTCGTTTTCTTTAAGGTTTTTCTTCAGAATACGGAGCTGTTTAGCAAGTTTCGCCGGTAACTTATCTCCGAATATCTTATAGTATTCGGTGATGTCTTTCGCTTCTGCTTTCCAGATCTTCGTATCGACGTCGAGTAACTTTTTAAGATCTTCGACGGTGAAGTTTTCCATGCCTTCAAGATTAATGTCTTCCGGCTTCGGCAAAAGTCCTATCGGGCTTTCCACAGCGTCTACCGTACCTTCGCAACGGCGGATAATCCAGTCGAGAACTCTCATATTGTCGCCGAAACCGGGCCAGATAAAGTTGCCTTTGTCGTCGGTACGGAACCAGTTTACGTTAAATATCTTCGGTTTGTTCTTTACTTTTCTGCCCATATCGAGCCAATGCTGGAAATAATCGCCCATATTGTATCCGCAGAACGGGAGCATCGCCATCGGGTCGTGACGGACTACGCCTACCTTACCGGCGGCTGCCGCGGTAGTTTCGCTCGCCATTATCGATCCCATAAACACGCCGTGTTCCCAGTCTCTCGCTTCGTAAACGAGCGGAGTGACTTTCGCTCTGCGACCGCCGAATATAATAGCGCTCACGGGGACTCCTTTCGGATTTTCGAATTCTTTACTAAGACACGGGCAATTTTTTGCGGGAGCGGTAAAACGGCTGTTGGGATGTGCGCCCTTTATTACCTGACCGTTTTCGTCGAGTTTGCCTTCGTACCACGGGTTTCCTTTCCAGTCTTCGCCTTTCGTCGGAGACGGTTCTTTAATTCCTTCCCACCATACGGTCTTGTTTTTCACGTCGAGAGCAACGTTTGTGAATATTGCGTTTCTTCTCGTGGACATAAGGGCGTTGTAGTTACTCTTAGCGTTGGTTCCCGGAGCTACTCCGAAGAAACCGTTTTCGGGGTTGACGGCGTAAAGCATGCTGTTTCTGCCCTTTCTTATCCAGGCTATATCGTCGCCCACCGTCCAGACTTTGTAGCCTTTGTCGGTGTAACACTTAGGCGGTATAAGCATGGCAAGGTTGGTTTTTCCGCACGCCGACGGGAACGCCGCTGTGATATATTTTATATCGCCGTCGGGTTTTTCCACGCCGAGAATGAGCATATGTTCCGCCATCCAGCCTTCTTTCCACCCTTGGTAAGATGCTATACGCAAAGCAAAACACTTTTTGCCGAGCAGAACGTTTCCGCCGTAGCCGCTGTTAAGTGAATAGATAGTATTGTCTTCGGGAAACTGACAGATATATTTGTTATTCGCGTCCAGATTGCACTTACTGTGGATGCCCCTTACGAAATCGTTGCTGTCGCCGAGTCTGTCGAAAATCTTAGGCGAAACTCTCGTCATAATCATCATATTGAGTACGACGTAGATGCTGTCGGTAAGTTCTATTCCGTATTTAGCGAACGGAGAACCGATTTTTCCCATAGAGAACGGTATGACGTACATCGTCCTGCCCTTCATTGCGCCTTTGGCTATTCCGTCGAGAGTGGCGTACGCTTCGGTCGGGTCCATCCAGTTGTTGGTGGGACCTGCGTCTTCTTTGTTTCTCGAACAGATAAAGGTTCTGTCCTCTACTCTCGCCACGTCGTCGGGCTGCGTGCGGTGATAAAGGCACCCGGGCAAAAGTTTGTTGTTAAGTTTGATAACTTCTCCCGTTGCGATGGCTTCGCTCACCAATTCTTTATACTGTTGTTTACCACCGTCAATCCAAACAACGTCATCGGGTTGAAAAAGTTCCGTATACTTCTTTACGAAATCCAAAACGTGTTGATTATTAGTCATTTGCAAATTTTACTCCTGTATTTATTCTTCGAAAAGGTAATTATTACCAAATTTCGATAAATACATTGTACCATAATTGCGACCGCTTGACAATACGGCAAAATATTATTTTGAAAATTGAAAAACGGCGTCCGAAAACGCCGCTTTCTTTATTATATTTTGCTTATGACTATTCCGAAGCGTACCCTAAGTCGAACGCCGCAAAATTCGCAGGGATTACTTTAGGTTTTTTCGCGAACTTTTTTTCAATAACCGCTTTCATAACTTCCGGCGTAAACACTCCGCTTATTTTCGTGTACGCTCCGAGAACGACTATGTTGGCGGTCTTTGCGTTGCCGGCTTTCAAGGCTAAGTCGTTTGCGTCGACGTAGTAGACTTTTACGTCGGTCCTTTTAACTTTCGTTTCTATAAGGGAACTGTTTACTATAATGCACCCGCCGGGTTTTACCCTGCTTTCGAACTTAGCCAAGGACGGTTTGTTCATTGCGATAAGAATATCGGGTGCGGATATAATGGGGCTTGCGACGGGTTTGTCGCTGACCACGACCGAACAATTACTCGTGCCACCCCGCATTTCCGGACCGTATGACGGTAAAAACGTGACTTCCTTGCCGTCGTGAATAGAAGCGTACGCTATAAACATCCCGAGGGACTGTACTCCCTGCCCGCCGAAACCTGCGATTATTATTTTGTTTTCCATACTCAAATCTCCTTGAACACGCCTAAGGGGTAGATACTTTGCATATCGTTTTTTACGTAATCGACTGCCTGTTCGGTAGTCATGCCCCAGTTGGTCGGACACGCGGACAATAATTCCACGAACGAAAACCCTTTCTTATCGAGCTGATGCTCGAAAGCGGTTTTTATCATCTTTTTGGCTTTTCTTACGTTGACGGGGTCGCACAAGGCGGCTCTCGCGACGTAAGAAGGTCCGGTAAGAGTGGAAATAAGCTCGCACATTTTTATAGGGTTGCCGTTAATAGCGGGGTTTCTTCCGTAGATACAAGTCGTAGCTTTCTGCCCTTCGAGCGTAGTGGGAGCCATCTGTCCGCCCGTCATGCCGTAAATTGCGTTGTTTATAAATATTACCGTAATTTTTTCTCCCCTTGCCGCGGCGTGGACTATTTCTGCCATGCCTATGCTTGCCAGATCTCCGTCGCCCTGATAGGCAAAGACCACCGTATCTGGTCTTACTCTCTTTATTCCCGTGGCGACGGCGGGAGCGCGACCGTGAGCGGCTTCCTGCATATCGCAGTTAAAATAATTATAGGCGAACACGGCGCACCCTACGGGCGCTACTCCGATTACGTTGTTTTCCGCGCCTATTTCTTCGAGTACTTCGGCTACCAGTTTATGCGCTATACCGTGAGTGCAACCGGGACAATAATGAAACGGCGCGTCGGTAAGCATATCGCTCTTTTTATATACCACTGTCATTTTACTTATCCCCCTTAGTCACGAACTCTACTATATCTTCGGGCGTCATCACGTTGCCGCCGACTCTGCCGTAAAACTCGACGGGCTTTTTCATCTGCGTAGCGAGTTTTACGTCTTCTATCATCTGCCCCATGGACAGCTCTATACAAACGAATTTTCTTACGCATTCCCGTTCGGCTACCGTAAGAAAAGCCTTTTCGGGGAAAGGATAAAGGGTAATCGGTCTTAAAAGCCCTGCTTTAAGTCCTTGACTACGCAATATATCCACCGCACTTTTTGCTATTCTTGCCACAGTGCCGTAAGCTGTAAGGACTATTTCCGCGTCGGAACAGAGATACTCTTCGCACATGGTTTCGTTGTCGGCGATTTCTTTATAGGTATCGAACAGTAAATGGTTATGTTTTTCCAGAACGTCGGGTTCTATAAGTAAGGAATTTATTATCCGTCTGTCTTTGCCCTTGCCGTCGCCGTAAGTCGCCCACGGCTTTTTCGGTAGTTTGCTCAAGTCCTTGAATTCGGGTAGTTCTACGGGTTCCATAATCTGTCCGAGCATGCCGTCGCCCAGGATCATGACGGGTACTCTGTACTTTTCGGATACGTCGAACGCATTATACATAATATCGACGCATTCCTGCACCGAGTCCGGTCCGTAGACTATCATGTGATAATCGCCGTGACCGCCACCCTTGGTCGCCTGAAAATAGTCGCTCTGTGCAGGCTGAATACCCCCTAATCCGGGACCGCCCCTGACCATATTGACTATTACGCACGGTAAGCGGGAACAGCATATATAGCTTATTCCTTCCTGTTTAAGGCTTATACCGGGGCTGGAACTGCTCGTCATGGCTCTCGCTCCTGCGCCCGCCGCGCCGTATACCATATTTATCGCGGCGACTTCGCTTTCCGCCTGCACGAAACACCCGCCCACTTCGTATAATCTCCAACTGAGATATTCCGGTATTTCGTTCTGCG
>DJPE01000022.1:5264-6137 GCA_002439705.1 Christensenella sp. UBA6420 | reverse complement strand
TTCATTAGTTGTTTCATTCCGACCTCCTATCTCTCTACGGTAATTACGCTGTCGGGACACATAACCGCGCAGTTGGCACAGCCGATACAGCCGCTTTCTTCTATTATCGTAAGCACGAAATAGCCGTTCCCGTTGGTTTCTTTATCGGACAAGGCAAGTATCTTTTTCGGACAGTACATTACGCACAGTCCGCAGCCTTTACACCGTTCTTTTTCTATCGTTATCTTTCCCATATAATTTCTCCTCGCAATAAAAGGCATATCGTTTATAGAAAAATTATAGAGATTAAATTTTCTTATGTAAAGCAGCTTCGGTAAATTTTGAGTAAATAGTAAATATTTATTTTCGATATACAATTTTTTTGAATATTTCCGACAAACTTTCTCATTCTATGGCTAAGGAGAAACTTATTTATGTTGACGGGAAATATTATATTGCTTATTCTCTCTCTTATGGCTCTTATCGGCATAGGAAATTCGGTCGTTAAGGATTTCAAGCTGCCGTCGGTGGTTCTTTCGGTGCTGTTTGCTTTGGCGGGCGGACTGAATTTTATTCCGCAGATACGACTCGGTAATTTCTACTTTTCGATAGGCACGGCTATATTTTATCTTTCGGCGCTGTTTATATGGATATTCAAAGGAAAAATAAAAAACAGGCTCGTTTGCCTGCTTGTGACGATAGTTTTGTCGGGGGTATTGTACGGCGCGACGAGAATAGGAGCGTTTTATAACTCCGCTCTGTGGAAAAGCGTGAATATCTACTACGCTCTTGCGATAGGAATAATAGCTTTCGCACTGACGCGGAACGCAAAATACGGTTTCGTGTCGAGCGTAATAGCGATAGGTACGGCGGGACTTCTTACGATGATAGGGT
>DJPE01000022.1:0-5230 GCA_002439705.1 Christensenella sp. UBA6420 | reverse complement strand
CTGCCGTAATAGCCGGTACTACCGCAATGATAGCCTATGCTGTCGTCGCTAAGGTAATGCCGTCGAGACCCAATAAAGCCACTTACTACTTCGAGACGGGCAGAATGACCGATTGAATTATTCTTCGGTGACTACCGTGGATATGGAAATAAGATTGCTCGCTATTATATGAGAAGAATTTTCTTCTTCTCTCTTCTCGCTTCCGACGTACATATCTTCCGCTTCCGCTTCTTCCGCTTTGATTTCGTCGAACATATCCTTAAAGTTACGGATTTTGTTGACGAGTTCGGGCAGAGTCGTTATTTTCGTAATCTGATCGACACCGAGATAGTTAAGGTCGGATTCTTCCATCTTGCCTACCGGCATAAGAGCGAATACGTCCTTGTTTTTTACCATGGCTTCCGCCATAAGCATAGTGGTAGGACGGGTGATGACGGCGTCGCAGGCAGTGAGAGCGGCGTTTATATCGATTCCGTCGTTGTAAGCGGAAAAGCCCGCTTCGCGAGCGTAATTAAGTAATTTTCTGCTCTTACCGCAGGCTACGATATAGTCCACGCCCAGATCGGCTTTTTTTAGTTCTTCCAACACTTCGATAAATCGTTTATCCCCCGCCTGCGAACAGCTCACGAGTACGTTGGGACGGGTATCGGAAAGCCCAAATTTTTTCAATGCCTGTCCTCTGTCGGCGTTTGCGAAGAATTTTTTATTGACGGGCAAGCCGCAGATTACCACCTTGTCGTCGGATATTCCGTTTTCTACGAGTGCGTTACGCATGTCGAAATTGTCGACGAAATAGTAGTCGACCGCACCGGAAATAAAGCGTTTGTCCAGAACGTAGTCTTCGGGGATAACGGCAAGCTTTATTCCCGAACCATACTTGTCTATAGCTGCGAGAGCGTCGGTAAGTAAAGACTGATCGGTGACCGCCACCACGCTCGGATTATAACGGTTAAGAGCGTTAAGCATGCGTTTTTGTATAGGGTTATGGATACTCGGTAAAAGGTATTTTTTTCTTTTTTTATCCATTTTCCTGTTCTTTACGACGATACGCTTATTTAACGCTATCTGCCTTAAAGTTTCGCCCACGGGAAAAATTTTGTCGATGACAGCATTATAAAATGCGCTTTTTAATTCCCTTTTGGTCACGATTACGCTTACTACGGAATTGTTGCCGACGAATTCTTCCGTCACGTTTTCGGCGACGGACACGTTATAGGTGTCGGTGAAAAAAAGTATAGTGCGTTTGTTAAGCATTGCTTCCTCCGTTCTTTATTCTGAGCATATCGTATTTTTCGAGTTTTACGTCGGTTTTTATAAAAAGTTTTTGTTGAACTATCTTGCAGTCGGTCACTTCGTCGCCGTTTTCGTCTTCGATATAATCGGCTTTTATAGTTTTGTATCCGTTCACGCTTACCGCTTCGAGAATATCTCCTTTTCTGAACCTGTTACGCATTTCCACTTCGAGAAGACCTTTCTTTTCGTCGTATCCCAATACGAGAGCTGCGAAAGAATATGGATTTTCGGGTTTACTCGTATAGTAACACTGCTCGGCGTCGCCGAGATAAAATCCCGTGGTGTACTCCCTGTGGTTTACTTTGTCGAGTTCTTCGTTAAGATACTTATCGTAAGGTCTGCCCGCATAAATATCGTCTATACGTCTTCTGTACGCGTTGACCACGCTGCCTACGTAATATTCCGTCTTCATTCTGCCTTCGATTTTAAGGGATTTTACTCCCGCGTCGATAATCTTGTCGAGTATGGGCATAGTGTTCATATCCTTGGAATTAAGGATATACGTTCCCCTTTCGTCTTCCTGCATGGTAAGAGTCTTGCCCGTGCCGAGCCGACTGCGTTCCGCTATGGCGTATTCCCACCTGCACGCCTGCACGCATTCTCCGCGGTTACTGTTACGGTCGGTAAGGTAGGAACTAAGTAAGCACCTGCCGCTGTAAGATATGCACATAGCTCCGTGAACGAAGGCTTCGAGTTCTACCGAGTCGCCCACGAAATCGGCGATTTCTTTAATTTTATCCAAAGACAATTCCCTTGCAAGAACCACTCTCTTTACGCCCATATCCCGCCAGAACCTTACGGCGTACTTGTTGGTCGTGTTCGCTTGCGTGGAAAGGTGAATTTCCATTTCGGGACAAACTTCCTTGACGAAAGCTATTACTCCCGGGTCGCTTATAATAAGGGCGTCCGTTCCTATCTCTTTAAGGTATTTTACATAATCTCCCAATTCGTTAAAATCGGCGTTATCGGCAAAAATGTTCATGGTGACGTAGCCTTTCTTGCCGTTTTTATGTAAAAGTTCGAACGCGCTTCTCAGTTGTTCGTTGTCGAAATTCCCCGCGAAAGCACGCAAACCGAACTTTTTACCCGCAAAGTACGCGGCGTCGGCTCCGAAATGCACCGCCGTATTGAGTTTTTTCAAATCGCCCGCAGGAGCGAGTAATTCCACCTTGTTCACTTTTCCTCCGTATTTTTCAGCTTGATGACCGCCACCCCGTCTTCTATCGGCAAAAACTCGGCTTCTACTCTTTCGTCCGTCGCGGTCATTTCGTAAAACTTCTTCATACCGTTTATTATCGTGCGATGTTTTCGGTCTTCTCTGCCGTTTTTTACCCACCCGAAGTAGTCTACGTCGTCGCAGAAAATTATTCCGCCTTTATTGAGCATCGGCAAAACCCTGAGATACAGGTCGTAATAATGCCCTTTCGGTCCGTCGAGAATAACCATATCGTAACGGTTATTCCCGATGATATTAAGGACTTCGAAACAATCCCCTTCGATAAAATCGACTCTGTCTCTTACTCCGCAAAGCGCAAAGTTTTTTTCCGCGTCGGCTATTATATCGCCGTTTATATCTATCGTAGTAAGCTTTTTCGCCCCCGAAGTAAGGACCGTTATTCCGCTTACGCCCAAGCTCGTGCCTATTTCGAGAACTTCGTTCGGACGGCGCAGAGAAACTATTTCTTTTAACTTTTCCGTCGTCAGTTTCCGCATTACGGGAATATACTTTTCCCGGGCGGTGACCCGCAGTTCGTCCAAAAATTTCGTTACGTCCATCAGTTCATTATTATCGGAATAATCATAGGACGCTTTTTAAGTTTTTGCTGCAACTTTTTGGCGAGCATTTTTCTCAAAAACTGTTTGCAACCGTTAAGGTCCATCTCTTCGAACGTGCCGTGGACGAGTTCCGCCACTATATCGTTGCGCAATTCTTCGTTGAAGGCTTCGTTTACGTTTATCCCCCTGGTTATTATTATGGGTTGAATGGGCTGTCCGTCGTCGTCGAGTTCGTTGTTGACTATCGCTATAAGGAAGCCGTCCACTCCGAGAAGTTTTCTGTCGCGGAGAAGAAGCTCCGTGTTTTCCGCCATCATGCTGCCGTCGAGCATCGTAGACCCGGCGGGGATACTCGTGCCTTTTCTTAAACCCGACTTGTCCACTTCTATAAGCTGACCGAGTTCCGGGATGATTATATTGCTTTCCGGTATTCCCATCTCGATAGCCAGATCCTTATGCATTTTCTGGTGGCGGTATTCGCCGTGTACAGGCATAAAATACTTAGGCTTGACGAGATTAAACATAAGTTTAAGTTCTTCCCTGCAAGCGTGCCCGGAAACGTGTATTTCGCTTAGTGCCTGATAGACTACGTTAGCTCCCTTCTGACAGAGTTTGTTGATAACGTTATAAATTCCCCTTTCGTTGCCGGGGATGGGCGAAGAACTCAATAAAACGGTGTCGAGTTCCGTAATGGTAACCTTTTTGAAATCGTCGTTACTCATTCTCGTAAGCGCGCTCGTAGGTTCTCCCTGCGTACCCGTGCTTATTATGCAGAGTCTGTCGTAAGGTACTTTACTTATCTTTTCAATGTCTATTACGTCGTCGTCGTTATATTTCAAATACCCGAGAGTTTTTGCTATATCGGCGATTTTTATCATACTTCTGCCCGAAAAAGCCACTCTTCTGTTGTGTTTTACGGCGCAGTTTATTATCTGCTGGACTCTGTGAATGTTGCTTGCGAAAGTGGCTACGATTATTCTTTTATCCTTGTTCTGCTCGAACTGACTTTCGAGAGCCTTGTATACGTTGCGTTCGCTCATGCTGTAACCCTGACGCTCGACGTTCGTGCTGTCCATCATAAGAAGAAGAACGCCCTTCGTGCCTATCTCGGCTATTCTCGCCAAATCGGTAGTCCTGCCGTCTATCGGCGTGTGGTCTATCTTGAAGTCGCCGGTCATAAAGATTACGCCCTTGGGAGTAGTAATGCTTAATGCGTAAGACCCCGCAATGGAGTGCGTCACGCTCACGAACTCTACCGAAAACTTACCCGCCTGCACCGCCTGTCGGTCTTCCACCGTGTGGAGTTTTGTCGATTTCATTTTTTCTTCCGTAAGTTTGTTGTTGAGAAGTCCTAACGACAACGCCGAACCGTAAACGGGAACGTTGATTTCTTTCAGAAAAAACGGAACCGCCCCTATGTGGTCCTCGTGACCGTGGGTAATGAACAAGCCCCTTACTTTTGAAGCGTTGTTTTTAAGATACGTGAAGTCGGGAATAACGTAGTCTATGCCCGGCGTTTCTTCGGGGTTAGGAAAACTTAACCCTGCGTCCACTACTATGATGTCGTCGCCGTATTCGATGAAAGTCATATTCTTGCCGATTTCACCGATACCGCCCAAAAATCCAATTTTTACTCTTTTTGCCAAAATATACCTCTATACGAACGCCGAAAATCGGCGTTTTGATTTTTATTAAAACCGAATTGCGGAAAAGCCGAAAACGATTTCTCGTTTAATTATATCATCATATTTTTACTTTTCACAAGGGTTTTCTCAATAAAATACTTTATTCGACGAAATAAGCGAAAATTCTCTCCCATAATCGGCGGTATAAACGAAACAGACTACGGCAAAAATACTGTTATTACCCGACAAAACTACGGTCGGACGGGAGTAAAAAATGAAAGCTGTAATAATGGCGGGCGGCTTCGGCACGCGTCTTATGCCACTTACCAAAAACGAACCGAAACCTATGGTAAAACTTATCGACAAACCGGTTTTGCAATATATAATAGAGCTACTTAAAAAGCACGGAATTACCGATATAGCGGTGACCTTAGCCTACATGCCCGAAAAAATAAAAAGCTATTTCGGCGACGGAAGCAAGTTCGGCGTAAACTTAACTTACTTTACCGAAAACGAACCTTTGGGTACCGCA
This sequence comes from Christensenella sp. UBA6420, assembly GCA_002439705.1. Classification (GTDB taxonomy): domain Bacteria; phylum Bacillota; class Clostridia; order Christensenellales; family DTU072; genus CAG-1782. The sequence goes on along the minus strand of DJPE01000022.1, from coordinate 4 downwards.
GGGA
>DJPE01000048.1:12149-18294 GCA_002439705.1 Christensenella sp. UBA6420 | reverse complement strand
CCGTTGTCGACAACGGCAACGGCACCGCTTCGTATGCGCCCACGATAGGGGTAGTTAAGTTCCGCGGAGAAAACAAGGGCGACCTTACCGACTTTATGACGGTTTATAATTCGGGGTTTAATCAGTTCTTTTTCGCAGGCGATTACGTCGCTTGCCCCGGTACGAAAACATATCCTTACAGCACGGCTACTTTCACCACGTTTTACGACTACAAGACCACGGGGCAGATGCTGGAAGTGTTCAAGATCAGATGCAGTTACAATTACACGATTTCGATATACGACGACTATCTCGTAGCGGAAAATAAGGACCACGCCTTTTTCTACAACGTGAAAGAAATTCAGACCGACGGGTATCTTACTTACGACGAAAGGGGTACTTATATCGCATATCCGGAAGATACCGACTCGCAATACACCGACAATATTCAGATGAATATTTACTACATCGGCAACGGTTGGTTCACCCGCACGGCGCGACTTAAATCGACGGAAAAGTTCGACGGATACAATATAGAATACGAAGATACCGATTTGTCGAGCGGAACTACTACCGTCTATTACGCCAATATCCGTTGCGACATGTACAACGCAAAAGACAAGACCACGACGGACAGGGAATGGCTTATCGTCGACAACGTGGCTAATTCGTATTACGTCGACTATTACGCACAGTTAAGTTCTTATCTCAACAACCTGGCTACGTTCGACGAAGATACGGGTATTTATGATTACGTTCTTCCTTATATGGACGTGTCGGCTATGGTAAAAAAAGGTTACAGCATAGTTTACTATTACTATTTCCCGTACGCCGACAGCGGCAGCGTGCAGAGCGAAGTTACGTTCTGTATAATGGACGAAAACGCAAATATTATCAATATAGACGATATGCTTATGCCGAGCGTTTTTATAGACGGCGTGGGTACGGAAACGAGCGACCCTATGTACGAACAGTATTTCGGAAGCGTGCATTACTTTACGCAAAAACTCGAAAAACGCGAGCAGATAGCCTTGCAGGAAGGTAAAGATACGTATCTGACCCATATCTACAACGGAGTGGGCGTGGTCGCGGGCAGGATAGACTATTCGAGTAAGGAAATAAAGTACGGAATAGTGAGTACCGACGGCAAGATTATAGTTCCGTTCGAGTACGACGAGCTTTCTCCTTTCTACGGCGATTATGCGGTGGGCAGTAAGAAAGAAAACGGCAAAAGGCGTTACAGAATATCGACCGACGGGACGGCAGTCGAAATAACCGACGCGGTCAACGTCCGCCAGGGAGTGTACGTTTACGAGCAGTATGGTAAGTTGGGGCTGAAAAACTACGCGGGGGATATTTTACTTAACGCGGAGTACGAAAAACTCGACGTTTACGATATTTTCCTTACCGGCGGCAAGTTCCAGAGCGGATACGTCATCGCGGTGAAAGACAAAGTTAATTATATATTTACCATATCATAAGAAGGATAAACTATGTACGACACGATGATAGGCGGAGAAGAGCTTATAGAAAGGGGAGCGGAACTTATACGCGCGGGGGAAGTAGTGGCTTTCCCGACGGAAACGGTTTACGGATTAGGCGGCAACGCTCTCGACAAAAACGCTATTAACAAAATTTACGAAGCGAAAAACCGTCCTAAGGACAATCCTTTTATAGTGCACGTCACCGATATAGAGCAAGCCGACAGAGCGGCGGTTGTGACAAAGGAAGCGGAAGCGTTGTTTAACGTGTTCGCCCCCGGTCCTATAACCATAGTTTTACAAAAAAGAGACTGTATCCCTTACGAAGCTACGGCGGGACTCGATACGGTTGGGATAAGAATGCCGTCGCATCCTTTATGCCGTAAGTTTTTGGCGGCGTGCAAAGTACCCGTGGCGGCTCCGAGCGCAAACGCGTCGAAAAGGATAAGCCCGACGAGAGCGGAATACGTTTACGACGATATGAAAGGGCGTATCCCTATGATAATAGACGGCGGAGAATGTGAAGTCGGGATAGAAAGCACCGTTATTACTCTCGCTACCGAAATCCCCACTATTCTGCGCCCCGGTATAATAACCGCGGAAAAACTTACTAAGTATCTGCCCGCCGTGAAGACGCACAAAGGGGAAGTTCTCGTAGCTCCCGCTCCGGGAATGAAATATAAGCATTACGCCCCGGTAGTTCCTTGTTACCTTTTCGACGACAGGGCTAAGGCAATCAACTTTTATCGCCGGGGGATAGCCGAAGGAAAAAAGACCGCCGTAATAATAAGGAGCGGGACGGAAAGAGAATACGGCGACGTACCCGTGTTGCAGGTAGGGTATAACGGCGTGGAGATAGCCCATAATATATTCGACTTTCTGAGAATCTGCGAAAAAACTTACGACGCTATCTTAATAGAAAAGTTTTCTTACGAAGGGGAAGAAGGCGCGGTGATGAACAGAATAGAAAAAAGTTGCGAAGGAAAAATTTTGTAAATAAAAAAATTAAAAATTCGTATGTCGATTACTTTGCTTGTAAAGGAAATCGGGATATGTTAAAATAAAAAAAATAAAAACCGTATTACGGAGGCGAAAATGATTATAGCCATAGGTTGCGACCACGGCGGAATCGTATTGAAAGAAGCGTGTATAAGAGCCGTGAAAGATTACGGCGCGAAAGTAATTGATTTGGGGACGTATAGTTCCGACCCGGTAGATTATCCCGATTATGCCCTTAAGGTAGCTCTTGCAGTTAAAAGCGGAGAAGCCGATAAGGGTATTTTATTATGCGGAACGGGCATAGGTATATCCATCGCCGCCAACAAAGTTAAAGGTATTCGCTGCGCCCATGTGACGAACGCTTTTTGCGCGCAGATGGCTGCCGAACACAATAACGCCAATATTATAGCCATGGGCGGAAGAATTTCCACTCCCGAAGAAGCCTACGAAATGGTGACCGCGTACCTTAACGCAAAGTTCGCAGGCGGTAGGCACGCAAAACGCGTGGACAAAATCACCGCTATCGAAGAAGGGAATTATTAAAAGTAAATTAAACAAAAGGAGTAAAATAAAATGCAAGTTAACATTATTAACCATCCGTTGATTACACATAAGGTATCCATGATGAGAGACGTACACACCACGTCCAAGGACTTCCGTCAGTTGTTGAAAGAAATATCCTTGCTTATGGCGTACGAAGTCACCCGCGACCTTCCCTTGAAGGACGTCGAGATAGAGACCCCCATCACGAAATGCACCGGAAAGATGCTCGGCGGAAGAAGCATAGGAATAGTACCTATTTTAAGAGCCGGGTTAGGAATGGTAGACGGCGTGTTGGAACTCGTTCCTGCGGCTAAAATAGGACATATCGGCTGCTATCGCGACCCCGATACCAAACAGCCCGTTGAATACTACTGCAAGCTCCCCGTAGACGTCGACCAAAGAACGGTCATCGTAGTAGACCCGATGCTCGCTACCGGCGGAAGCGCGTCCATGGCTATCGACTTTATTAAACAAAGGGGAGTCACCGATATTAAGTTTATGTGCCTTATCGCCGCTCCCGAAGGAGTAGCCGCACTTAACAAGGCTCATCCCGACGTGCCTATCTTTACCGCGGCGCTCGACGAAAAACTTAACGACCACGCCTATATTATCCCGGGGCTCGGAGACGCAGGCGACAGATTGTTCGGAACGAAATAAAGGAAAAAGGTTAATAATAATTAAATATACAAAAAAGCGAAGGAGAACCGATGATCACCGAAACCGTGAACGCCGTATTGAAGGCGGAAGAAGAAGCAAGGGTCATTACGTCGCAGGCGTCGGAAGAAGCTAAAAAGATAGTGGAAGACGCCGACGTTTATGCGGAAAAACTGCGTAAAGACACGGTAAAGAACGTTAAGGAAGAACGCAAGTCGGTAGCGGAAGCCGCCGAAAAGGAAGGCGACGAAGAGTACGCTAAGATTCTCCTTGCGGGAAAACAGGTTACGGAAAAATTAGCAAAGGAAGCCGACGTATATTCGGCAGCCGATTTCATAAGAGAAAAGGTTTTTATTAGCTATGTCCGTCGTTAGTATGAAGAAGATGAGCCTTGTGGCTCACAAAAGCGACAGAAGCAAACTATTAAGACTTTTTACAAAAGCCGGCTGTGTAGAAATTACGGAGACGCCATTGCTTGCCGAAACCGCGTATCCTACGGATAAAGAAAAGCGAAACACGCTTGAGTCGAAAAGGCTCAAAGCGAGTTTCGCTTTGACTTTTTTGCGGGAATCGCTGAAAGACGCGGCTCGCATCGATAAGAAAAACACGCCGAAAGCCAACTTCAAGAAAGAAAACAGGCTCGTCGAAACGGAACAATACGACGAAACGGCGAAAGACGAAATAGAACTTTTTGCGAAGATAGGCGAAATGGAGAGCCTTAACGCAAGGCTCGTCGATATAAAAAGCGAACAGGCAAGATACGCCGCCGTCAAAGAGCAACTTGCTCCCTTTAAGACGTTGGAAGTTCCGTTTTCGGAAATTAAAGACACTAAGACCTGTTTCGTAATAGTGGGAACTCTCCCTGTAAACAACGTAAATTTACTTATAGAAAAACTCCCCGAAACAGCCGAAGCGACGGTTTACGGCGGGGATAAGGTATCGCTTGTCGCTATCTGCGCTCATAAGGATACCGAAAAAGAACTTACTTCCTTGCTTGCCGAAGTCGATTTCATAAGGTGTACTTTCGACTACGACGTCACCGCGGAAAGCAAGATAAACGAATGTGAAGAAAAACACGCCGCGTTAAAGACCGAGCGGGAAGATATATTGAGAAAAACTTACGGGTATCTTAATTTAATACCCGACTTGAAGGTATTGTACGACTACTATACGATAGAACTGTCGAAGAATACCGCAATACAAGGCTGTCCGCATACGGAAAAAACCTTTATTATGGAAGGTTGGGTTCCGTCGGAAAGATGCGAAGAGCTTACTGAAAGCGTGGAAGAAAAGTGTAAGTTTACCGAAATCTTCTTCCGTGACCCTTACGACGACGAAAATCCGCCTACGCTGGTTAAAGAGCCTAAGATAGTCAGACCGTTTCAGGGAATTACCGATATGTTCGGCGTACCCGGTTACAGAGAGACCGACCCAAATATTTTCGTGGCGATTTTCTACTTCCTTATATTCGGTATAATGATAGGCGACGCAGGCTACGGTCTTATTATGGCGATAGCTTGTTTCGCGTACTTGAAAATAGCCAAACCCGTCAAAAACAGCGGAATGATGATAGCCATGTTCGGCTTCTGCGGAATAAGTACGGTAATATGGGGCGCGCTGTTCGGCGGGTGGTTCTCTATCGAAGGAATATCGGGAACGTTGCTCGGAAAACTTACCATATTCGAACCGCTTAACGAACCGCTAAAAATGTTCCTGCTTGCGTTAGCTGTCGGCGTAGTGCAGATAGGAACGGGCTTTGCTATTAACGGCGTGGCGCAGATAAAACGCAAAAATATCGTGGAAGGGATACTGACTAACTTCGGTTGGGTACTCATAATGCTCGGTTTGTTACTTTTATTCCCGAAGATTATGATATTCCTTAACGTGGTAGAAACCGCTCCCGAGTGGTTCGGCGTTTGTTCTACCGTAGGTCTTTATACGGCGTTGGTAGGTTTTGCCATGATGCTCGTAGGCGGAGCGTGGGGCAAGAAAAACCCGCTCAAAATGCTTATCGGAATATTCAAGAGCGCGTACGGGTCCATTAACGTAGTCAGCGACTTATTAAGTTATTCCCGTCTGTTCGGATTGGGACTTACGACGGGGGTTATCGGTTTGGTTATCAACAAGCTTGCGACCATTATTGTAAGTCAATTTTTCGGCGGACTTTGGGTAGGCTGGTTGATAGCGGTGCCGGTTCTTTTGATAGGGCACTCGTTTAATCTCGGTATAAATCTTCTCGGAGCGTACGTTCACAATTCGAGATTGCAGTATATAGAATTTTTCGGAAGATTTTACGAAGGAAGCGGACACGCGTTCAAACCGCTCGGAAGTCAGACGAAATACACTTATCCAAACAACTAAAAAAAGACAAAAAGACTTTAAGGAGGTCATATATGGAATATTTAGGAACGGCTCTCGCTCTTTTGGGCGCGGCTCTCGCGGTAGGTTTAAGCGGAATAGGTTCTTCTATCGGCGTAGGAATGGCGGGG
>DJPE01000048.1:5651-12119 GCA_002439705.1 Christensenella sp. UBA6420 | reverse complement strand
GGGACAAGCAGCGGCGGGAGTTACCGCGGAAGACCCCGACAAGTTTATGAAATGCCTTATTTTGCAGTTGCTCCCTGCGACGCAAGGTATATACGGCTTTATCATAGGCTTTCTCGTTCTTATCAAAGTAAACGCTTTCGGCGGCATCGTAGCTTTGTCTACGGCGGGCGGAATAGGAATACTTTGCTCCTGCTTACCGATGGCTCTCGCGGGACTTTTCAGCGCGATACATCAGGGCAAGGTCTGCGTAGCGGGTATCGGACTCGTGGCTAAACGCCCCGAAGAACAGTCCAAAGGTATGCTTATGGGCGCCATGGTAGAAACCTACGCTCTTTTAGGCTTCCTTGTTTCCTTCCTTGCGGTATTCATTCCCGCGTGGGCGTAAAAAGTAACCGAGGAACGGTATGAACGGAAAAGAAGCAATTATAGAAAAAATACTTTCCGACGCAAGGGGAATAGCCAATTCCACTTTGGAAGAAGCGGGCGCGGTCGGTAAAAAAACGATAGAAACCGCCGAAAACGACGCTCGGATTTACCGCGAAAAGAATATGCGCGAATCTTACGAAGAACGTAAGGAAATTATCCGCAGGAAAATAACGGTAGCAAATCTCGAAGTCAAAAAAGAAATCCTTGCGAAAAAACAGGAAGTAATGACGGCGGCTTTCGACGAAGCGGTTAAACTTATCAAAGAAAACGGAAAAAGCTATCTGAACTTACTCAGGGGAATGATAGAAAAGGCTTCCGACGGCGACAAAATCGTTTTTTCCGAAAGCGATAAAAATTTAGTCGGCGAAAAGTGGCTCGGCGGCGTAGCCGACGACTTGAATAAGAAGCTGATTTTCGGCGGATACGGCGATTTTTGCGGCGGAATTATAGTCGTGGGCGACGACAGCGACGAGAATATGTCGCTCGAAGTGGAGCTTAAATCGGTAAGAGAAGAGTACGAACCGAAGTTAGCGGCGATTTTATTCGGAGAATAGATGAAAGACGGACTTATATTCGCCAATGCGAGAGCGAAAGGCAAAGAAGGCAATTTACTTTCCAAGGAAAGGCTTATGCGTATGACGGAAGCAAAAACCGTTTCCGACGCTATGCGCGTTTTGCTGGAAGTAAACTACGCCGCAGGCTTTATCCCCGAAAAGGACGATTTTTATTCCCTGCTCGACGAAGAAGAGCGTCTTACCGCGGCTTTCGTGAGAGAAACCGCTCCGAAAGATTCGGGAATAGAATGTTACTTTTTAAGGAACGATTATCATAACCTTAAAGTCCTTTTCAAGCAAAAGTACGCTAACCTTACCGATATAGAAAGTCTTATTTTACCCGACGGCAACTATACTTTCGGGTATCTTAAAGAAAGGTTCGACCAAAACAAAGTCGATTTCAGTCCGTATGCCGAAAAGGCTTGCGAAAAAATAAACAAGGCGTTCGAAACAGGCGTCGGCACTCCGAGATTTAGCGACGTGACTCTCGATAAGGCTATGTACGACGAAATAAATTCCCGTCTTGATAAAAACGCCGACAAGTATATAAAACTTTATTTTCGGGCGAACGCCGATTTGACGAATATATTATGTTATCTCCGCGCCGAAAAGATAGGAGCGGGCGTAAACTTTTTTACCGAAAACTTTATAGACGGCGGCAAAATTCCCGAAAAAGAGTTTTTAGGTTTTTCGGGAGATAAAAATAAGTTAGGTAATTACCTTGCGGGAAGTTATCTTAAAGAATTCGCCGACAAGGTATTAAGCGACGATTTCGCCGCGTACGAAACGGCGCAGGACGAGTATCTTTTGAAGATATTTTCCGTAAACAAGACCGATATGTTTTCGGTGGCTCCGATTTTAGGTTATTACCTTGCGAAGCTGAACGAAATCAAGGTAATAAGGGTGGTTCTCGTCTGTATAAAGAACGGCGTACCCGAAGACCAGATGAAAAAGAGAGTGAGGGAGTTGTATGCGTAGGGATAAGATAGCCGTAATCGGCGACAAGGACAGCATACTCGCGTTCAAGGCGGTGGGCGTCGACGTTTATCCCGTCAGAAACGAATTCGATTCCGCAGATACGTTGAAGAAACTCGCCCGTATCTACGCCGTGATTTTCATTACGGAAGACATTGCGGAAAAAATCCCCGACGTGTTGAAGAGATACAAGAGCCGACCCTATCCCGCCGTTATTCCCATACCGGGAGCGCAGGGCAGTACGGGACTCGGAATGAAAGGTATATCCGACGACGTGGAAAAGGCGATAGGAACGGATATTTTAAGCGATAAATAGTTTTTCTTAAAGGAGAAATAGATGGAAAAGGGAAAAGTAATCAAGGTAAGCGGACCGCTTATAGTAGCGGGCGGAATGTCCGAAGCTAAGCTGTTCGACGTGGTCAAGGTATCTTCTTCGCACCTTATTGGCGAAATCATAGAATTAAGGGGCGACAAGGCTTCCATACAGGTCTATGAAGAAACGGGCGGAATAGGACCGGGGGACGAAGTTTTCTCCACCGAAATGCCCCTTAGCGTAGAGTTGGGACCCGGACTTATAGAATCCATATTCGACGGTATCCAAAGACCGCTCAACAAACTTTGGGAAAAGAGCGGCGACCGTATAGGACGCGGAGTTGAAGTAAACGCTCTCGACCACAACAAAGTATGGCGTTTTTACCCGACCGCGAAAGCAGGCGATACCCTTATCCCCGGCGACGAAATAGGTTACGTTATGGAAAACGAACTTATCCGTCACAGCATAATGGTTCCGTCTGGCAAGAAAGGCGTAGTGGAAAGCGTATTCGACGGCGAATTTACGCTGGACGACGTAATAGCTACGTTGGACGACAACGGAACTAAACATAACCTTACCATGGTACAGAAATGTTCCGTTCGTAAAGGCAGACCGTACAGAGAAAAACTTTCTCCGAATATGCCCATGGTCACGGGACAGAGAGTAATAGACACCTTTTTCCCGATTACGAAAGGCGGCGTGGCAGCGGTTCCCGGACCGTTCGGCAGCGGCAAGACGGTAGTTCAGCATCAGCTTGCTAAATGGGCGGACGCCGATATTATTATCTACGTCGGTTGCGGCGAAAGGGGCAACGAGATGACCGACGTTCTTAACGAATTCCCCGAACTTATCGACCCGAAGACGGGAGAACCCCTTATGAAAAGAACCGTCCTTATCGCGAACACTTCCGATATGCCCGTCGCGGCGCGTGAAGCGAGCATATACACGGGTATAACGATAGCGGAATATTTCAGAGATATGGGATATAACGTAGCCATAATGGCGGACTCCACTTCCCGTTGGGCGGAAGCGTTGCGCGAAATGAGCGGACGACTCGAAGAAATGCCCGGTGAAGAAGGTTATCCCGCGTATCTGTCGAGCCGACTTGCGGAATTCTACGAAAGAGCGGGTATAGTCAAGGTACTCGGAAGCAAAGGCAAAACCGGCAGCGTCACGGCAATCGGAGCTGTAAGCCCCCCCGGCGGCGACCTTTCCGAACCCGTAAGTCAGGCTACCTTGCGTATAGTAAAGGTATTCTGGGGGTTGAGCGCGTCGCTCGCCTATAAGCGTCACTTCCCCGCTATCGACTGGTTGCAGAGTTATTCTTTGTACGCCGACAGATTGGCTCCGTGGTACAACGACAATATAGGAAGCGAATGGAACGTTTTACGCGGCAAGGCTATGACCGTGTTGCAGGAAGAAGCTTCTTTGGACGAAATAGTAAGGCTCGTCGGTATGGACGCTCTCGGAGCGAAAGACAGACTCACTATGGAAACCGCTAAGACCATAAGAGAAGACTATCTCCATCAGAACGCTTTTCACGAAGTGGATACCTACGCTTCGCTCGAAAAGCAGTTAAGGATGTTGCGTCTTATAATAAACTTCTACGAGCTGGGGCAGGAAGCCTTACTTAAAAACGTGGATATAGAAGACCTTATCGAAATCCCCGTAAGAGAAAAGATAGGCAGAGCCAAATATATAGAAGAAAGCGATTTGGCTCGTTTCGACGAAATAGAAAAAGAATTAAAATCCGAAATACAGGAACTGATAGGATAGGAGATACGGAATGTTAAAGGAATATAAGACCATAAAAGAAGTAGTCGGACCGCTTATGCTCGTCGAAGGAGTCGAAGGCGCGAAGTACGACGAACTCGTCGAAATAGAACAGGAAGACGGAGAAAAGAGAAACGGTAAAGTCCTCGAAGTAAACGGCGACAAGGCGCTCGTACAGCTTTTCGAAGGTTCTTCGGGGCTGAAAATCTCCACCGCGAAAGCGAGATTTTTGGGTAAGAGCATAGAACTCGGCGTAAGCGAAGATATGCTCGGAAGAGTATTCGACGGTATGGGCAGACCGAGAGATAACGGCGCGCCCGTTATCCCCGATAAGAGAATAGACATTAACGGACAACCGATTAACCCCGTCGCCCGCAACTACCCCGACGAGTTTATTCAGACGGGAATATCGGCTATCGACGGACTTAACACTCTCGTCAGGGGGCAGAAACTCCCCGTGTTCAGCGCGTCGGGTCTTCCCCATGCGGAACTCGCCGCTCAGATAGCAAGACAGGCGAAAGTTCTTAACAGCGACAGTAAGTTTGCCGTAGTGTTCGCCGCTATCGGTATCACCTTCGAAGAAGCCGATTACTTTATATCCGACTTCCGTAAGACGGGAGCTATCGACAGAACGGTTCTTTTTATGAACCTTGCCAACGACCCCGCGATAGAACGTATCGCCACTCCCCGTATGGCTCTTACCGCGGCGGAATACCTTGCGTTTGAAAAGGATATGCACGTTCTCGTAATAATGACCGATATAACAAACTATTGCGAAGCGTTGCGTGAAGTCAGCGCGGCGAGAAAAGAAGTTCCGGGAAGACGCGGATACCCCGGGTATCTGTACACCAACCTTGCGACAATTTACGAAAGAGCGGGCAGAATAAGGGGCAAAAAGGGCAGTATCACGCAGATACCTATCCTTACCATGCCCGAAGACGACAAGACCCATCCTATCCCCGACCTTACCGGTTACATCACCGAAGGACAGATTATTCTTAACCGTGAATTAAATAAAAGGGGCATAAACCCGCCTATCGACGTGTTGCCGTCGCTGTCCCGTCTTAAAGATAAAGGTATCGGCGCAGGCAAGACGAGAAAAGACCACGCCGACACTATGAACCAACTTTTCAGCGCGTACGCACGCGGCAAGGAAGCGAAAGAACTTTCCGCAATATTAGGCGAAGCGGCTCTTACCGAAACCGACAGGAAGTTCGCTCATTTTGCCGAAGAGTTTGAAAAACGCTACGTAAATCAGGGGTTCGACTGCAACAGAACGATAGAAGAAACTCTCGACTTAGGTTGGGATTTGTTAAGACTTCTGCCAAGGGGAGAACTGAAACGTATAAGAGACGCTTATCTCGAAGAATATTACGACAAGAAGTAATCGGAGAAAATAATGGCAAGACTTAACGTAAACCCGACCCGAATGGAGCTTCGTCGGTTGAAGACGCGGTTAAAGACGGCGGTCAGGGGACACAAACTTCTTAAAGACAAGGCGGACGAAACCATAAGACAGTTTATGGCGTACGTCAAGGAGAACAAACGTCTTAGAGAAGAGATAGAAACGGAACTTTCGTTATCTCTCCGTTCCTTTATGCTCGCAAGCGCGGTCACCACTTCGCAGGTACTCGAAGAAGCCGTGGCGATGCCCGCTTTCAGCGTGGAGCTTACCACTGCGGAAAAAAACGTTATGGGAGTCACCGTGCCGCAGATTTCGGTCAAGGCGGGGGATAAAAAAGAACTGTATCCCTATTCTTTCGCGTCGGTATCGTCGGAACTCGACGACAGTATCGCTAATCTTAGCGAACTGCTCGAAAAAATGGTTAAACTTGCCGAAGTGGAAAAGACCTGCAATATGCTCGCCGACGAGATAGAGAAGAACAGACGAAGAGTAAACGCTCTCGAATACGTAATGATACCGCAACTCGAAGAAACCATTAAGTATATTACGATGAAACTCGACGAGAACGAGCGAAGCAATACGATAAGGCTTATGAAAGTAAAAACGATGCTTGAAGAAAGATAATAAAGATACGAAAAACCGCCCCTGAAGGAGCGGTTTTTCAATGAAAATAATTTTTTAATAAAGGTTTTTAATCGATATGGAAAGGTATCTCGGAATATCAAACTGATTCCACGGTATTCTGTCCGTCGGGGGATAAACTCTGAAGACGTGAGTTTCTTTCGTGACGGGGTGAATAAGTTTAAGTTCCGTTGCCCAGAGAGCGAGACCGAATTCCGTCGGCGATTTACCCTGTCCGTACTTGTTGTCGCCGAAAAGGGGATGACCTAAGGTAGCCATCTGTACTCTTATCTGATGCGCTCTTCCCGTGTGGAGCTTTATCCAAAGTAAGCTCGACGTGTGGTCGGTAGCGATGGTCGTGTAGTCGAGCACGGCTTTTTTCGCTCCCTCGGTAGCCATCG
>DJPE01000048.1:4863-5614 GCA_002439705.1 Christensenella sp. UBA6420 | reverse complement strand
TCGGTATCCTTAATAAGGTAGTTTGTTAACCCAACCAAGGATTTTTCGCGGGGTTCTCCCACGACTACGGCGAGATATTTCTTTTCCAGTTCTCCGTTCCTGAGACTTTCGGAAAGGCGGGAAGCGGCTTTGGAAGTTTTTGCAAAGACCATTACTCCGCCCGTAGGTCTGTCGAGTCTGTGGACGAGTCCAACGAAAGCGTCGCCGGGTTTGTTGTACTTTGCGATAAGGTATTCTTTCACTACGGTAAGCATATCCTTGTCGCCCGTTCCGTCGGGGCAGGAGGGTACGTTTATCGGTTTGACCACCACGATAATATGGTTGTCTTCGAATACTACGTTAAGGTCTTCATAAGTAAATTGTTTCATAATGATTATATCTTAGTTATTTCGTGCGTTTTTGTCAAGTAAATTAGTTTATTCGACGAGAAAACAAAAACTTCGCGGTATAGACACAGTCGTGCGAAACTAAGGACGTCTTTGCCTTGACAAAAAGGTGTTTAAGCGTTACAATAAGCTATCAATTAAAAAATATAAATATTTTTTGAGGTGATTACGAAATGTCAGGCGTTTTACTCGCGGCAAACGACGTCAACGAAAGATTGACGGAGACGTTATCCCCCGAAAAGGTGAGTCTTTTCGGTACGAGCGTAATGGTCAATCCGTCTTTCTATACCGCTCTCGCCGTGTCCGCTATTCTCATTATCGCGGCGGTTATTTTAAGACTTACCGTCGTGAAAAAGATGAAAGAA
>DJPE01000048.1:586-4841 GCA_002439705.1 Christensenella sp. UBA6420 | reverse complement strand
CGTTCCCGGTAAGGTTCAGACTATACTGGAAACGTTCGTAGGCGGGTTTTCCAAAATGGCGGAAGGCAAGTATTCCGGTTTTGTCGGCGGATATATAGCGATTGCCGCTATTTATATAGGCTTAGGCACGCTCGTCGAACTTTTAGGTTTCCGTCCCGTTATGGCTGACCTTAACGCCTGCGTGGCGATGGGCGTGTCCACGTTTGGACTTATCTTTTTCTACGGCTTCAAAGCCAACGGAAAAAAACGTCTTAAACACTTCCTTAACCCGATTAACATCGTCACAGACTTAGCGGTTCCCGTGAGTCTGTCGTTCCGTTTGTTCGGATCTATAATGAGCGGTTTGCTTATTACCGAACTCGTCTATTCGTTCCTGTTTACGTCGTTCGTCGTACCCGTAATAGTGAGCGTAATCACTACGTTATTCCACGCCTTTATTCAGGCGTATATATTTGCTACTTTGTCCACTCTGTTTATTGCAGAGGCGACGGAATAAGAGGAGGTTTATTTTTTATGTTAGCGTTACTTTCGGCAATCACAAGCGAAGCGTTTTACGCAATCGGAGCCGCGATAGCGGCGTTCACCGGTATCGGAGCCGGCATAGGTATGGGTATAGCCACCGGTAAGGCGGTAGAGTCCATCGCGCGTCAACCCGAAGCGGAAGGCAAGATAAGAACCACGCTTATGCTCGGTCTTGCTTTCGCGGAGACCACGGCTATTTACGGTTTGCTTATAGCTATCCTTATGGTAATCAAACTTTAACGAGGTAAGAAATGGACTTTTTCAGCAAAGAAATTATTCTCGGACTTACCGTTCAGGAATTTTTGTTGCATTTGCTTAACTTTATTATACTCATCGTGGCGTTAAGACTTTTACTTTACAAACCCGTAAAGAAGTTTATGCAGAAACGCGACGAAAAGTATAAAGCGGCACAGGAAAGTTACGAAAACGCGGTAAAGAAGACCGAAAGTGCGGAGAAAGACGCCGAGAAGATAATCGACGACGCGCACGAAGAAGCGGTTCATATCGCGGAAGAAGCGCACGCCACCGCTATGGTTCAGGCGAGCGAAATAATAGAAGGCGCGCACGAAGAAGCGGAAAAAATAAAGAAGAGAGCGGTAGAAGACGGCGAAAAGGCGAGAGAAAAGGAAAAAGAAAACCTTTACTATTCAATTTCCGACCTTGCCGTGGATATATCGAAGAAGATTATCGGCAGAGAAATAAATTCCGCCGACAACGACGCCTTTATCGACAATTTGCTCGACGGCATAAAGAAGAAGGACGAAGAAAAGAAAGATGCGTAATATCACGGTAAAAACTTCATTGACTCTTACCGCGCCGCAACGTAAAAAGCTGTCGGACTTTCTTAAAGAGAGATACGCGGGCGAAGAAATAACGATTACCTACGCCGAAGAGAAAAATCTTATCGGCGGTATCGTCATTGAAGACGGAGAGACCGTTTTCGACGGCAGCGTAGCGTCGGCGTTGTTCTCGTTCAGAAACAAAAGTAACGCGTACATAACCGAGTTCGTCGCGAAAGGTGAACTTCCCGCCGCGTGGAAAAAAGACCTGTTAGAGAAAGTTCCCACCACGCCGCATACCGTAAATTACGGCAGGGTCATTACCTGCGCCGACGGTATCCTTACCGTGGAAGGGCTGAGAGAATGTCGGTATTACGAACTTCTCGAAATAGGAACGGGCGGCTACGCAGTCGCAATGAACCTTATGTCCGACTCGGTAAAAGCGATGCTTATTACCGCCGACAGAAACATAGAATACGGAGTCACCGTCAAGTGTACGGGCAGAATAGTCGAAGTACCCGTAGGAGAAACCCTGTTAGGAAGAGTGGTCAATCCGCTCGGAAAGCCTATCGACGGAAGAGAAATTTTACATTTCGACAAGGTAAGACCTATCGAAAACCCCGCTCCGCCCATAATAGACAGAGCGAAAGTAAGCAGACCTTTGCAGACCGGTATATTAGCAATTGACAGTATGATACCTATCGGTAAAGGACAGAGAGAACTAATAATAGGCGACAGACAGACCGGTAAATCGAGTATAGCTGTAGACGCTATCATAAACCAACGCGACAAGGACGTAATCTGCGTATACGTCGCGATAGGACAGAGAGCAAGTTCGGTAAGTAAACTTATCGCCAAACTGAAAGCCGCCGACGCAATGAAAAACACGGTAATCGTGGCAAGCACTGCGTCCGACTCGGCTGCGTTGCAGTACATAGCTCCGTACACGGGCTGCGCCATAGGCGAAGAGTTTATGGAACAGGGGAAAGACGTACTTATTATTTACGACGACCTAACAAAACACGCCAACGCATACAGAACGATAAGTCTTCTCTTAAAACGCCCGTCGGGAAGAGAAGCGTACCCCGGCGACGTGTTCTATATCCATTCGAGACTTCTTGAAAGAAGCGCGCAGTTGTCGCAGGAAAAGGGCGGCGGCAGTATGACAGCGATACCTATAATAGAAACGCAGGCGGGAGATATTTCTCAGTACATTCCGACCAACGTAATAAGTATAACCGACGGACAGATTTATCTCGAAAGCGAACTTTTCCACGCAGGTATAAGACCTGCCGTAAACGTGGGACTATCGGTAAGCCGCGTCGGCGGAAGCGCGCAGTATCCCGCCGTAAGAAAACTGTCGAGTAAATTAAGGTTGGAACTCGCTCATTTCAGAGAGATGGCGTTGTTTACGCAGTTTGGCGCGGAAGTGGACGAAGACACGAGAAAAATTCTCGTCAAGGGCGAAAAAGTCACCGAAATTTTGAAACAGAAAGAAGGCGACCCGATGAGCGTGGACAGAGAGATAATAACGCTGTATCTTATTAACGGCGATCTCGAATATATCCCGAAAGAAGAAGTTAAACGCTATATAGAAGGCTTTTACAACTATATGGTGAACACCGATTTCAGCGCGTTGAAAAACCTGCGAGTCGAAGGAAAACTTACCGACGAAGTAGTAAAGGTCCTGGAAGATAACCTGACTAACTATAACGCATATTATTTTAACGAGAGAAAGAATGCAAAGCGTTAAGGACATAAAAGCGAGAATAAAGAGCGTATCGGAGACGGCGAAAATTACGAAAGCCATGGAGCTTATCAGTGCGTCGAAGATGCAGAAAGCGAGCGTCAGATACAATAACAGTCAGGCGTACTTTATTAAAGTAAGACGTATTCTCGGCGATATTATGAATAATACCGAGTTCGACGAAGACAATATGCATCCTTATCTCGACGGCAAGAGAGCCGGGCGTAAAGCCTACCTTATCATAGGCTCGGACAAAGGGCTTTCGGGCGACTACAACCACGCCGTAAACGAGTTCGCAAAGAGCGTAATAGGGGAAGACGACGGCAGTATAATTTTCTGCATAGGGGACGTTGTTTATAAAAATTTTTCGTCCGCTTATAAAGACGTGCGGAAAATAAACTGCCCCGAAGGCACGCTCGAAGACGCGAGAATAATAGCGACGCACATAGCCGAAGACTACAAAAAAGGCGAAATAAACAGGGTGGAAGTAATATATATGCACCTTGTGACTAAAAGCAAGCAGGAGTGTTCCGTTATGAAACTTCTGCCGATATTAAAGGAAGATTTTTCCGTGGTGAAAGAAAACGAGTATATAAAAAGACTCGATTTCGAACCCGACGCAATGAGCGTGTTCGCGATACTCGTTCCGCAATATCTCGTAGGGATCCTTTACGGGTGCATAACGGAAGGAAAGTACGCGGAACATCTCGAAAGGATGAGAGCCATGAACGCC
Source organism: Christensenella sp. UBA6420 (assembly GCA_002439705.1). GTDB lineage: Bacteria > Bacillota > Clostridia > Christensenellales > DTU072 > CAG-1782. The sequence continues at coordinate 1,060 of DJPE01000048.1, read as the reverse complement.
GCTTGCGACAGCGCGAAAAAACTTATGGACGAGTTGCAACTAAACTATAACAAAGCAAGACAGGAAAAGATAACGACGGAACTTACCGAATTGTCGGTGTCGTTGTTGGAGACGGAGTAAAAATGCAAAGATCAGTAAGTATCGGTAAAATCGAACAGATAATAGGTGCGGTCGTGGACGTACGGTTTTACGGGTATATCCCGAAGCTGTACGAAAGACTTAACACGCGTATAGGCGACAAGACGGTAGCTTTGGAAGTTCAGAGTTACCTCAATAACGGCGTGGTAAGAACGCTGTCGTTCGAAGGCACCGAAGGATTATCTCGCGGAGCCGAAGTTTGCGCCACGGGAGAGACGGTCACCGTACCCGTAGGCGAAAAGGTCCTGGGCAGGGTAATGAACGTTTTGGGCGACCCTATCGACAACAAAGGACCGATAGAATGTTCCGACAGATGGAGTATTTACCGCAAAGCAC
>DJPE01000048.1:0-564 GCA_002439705.1 Christensenella sp. UBA6420 | reverse complement strand
CCCGCCATTACCGACCTGTCGGGCAACACGCAGATATTCGAAACGGGCATTAAAGTAATCGACCTTCTCACTCCGTACGCAAAAGGCGGCAAGATAGGCTTATTCGGCGGCGCGGGCGTAGGAAAGACCGTGCTTATTCTGGAACTTATCCGTAACATCTCCGCCGAATATAACGGTTATTCCGTGTTTACGGGCGTTGGGGAAAGAAGCCGCGAAGGTAACGATATGATTACCGAAATGACCGAAAGCGGAGTTATTAACAACACCGCCCTTATTTTCGGACAGATGAACGAACCTTCCGGTTCCCGTATGAGAACGGCGTTTTCCGGACTTACGGTGGCGGAATATTTCCGCGACGTAAAAAAGCAGGACGTACTTTTGTTTATCGACAACATTTTCCGATACGTTCAGGCGGGCAGCGAAGTAAGCGCGCTACTCGGGCGTATGCCGAGCGCGGTAGGTTATCAGCCCACCCTTAACGAAGAACTCGGTATGCTGGAAGAAAGAATAGCGAGCACGGTAAACGGCGCGATAACGTCCATTCAGGCGGTTTACGTACCTGCC
>DJPE01000060.1:3982-17945 GCA_002439705.1 Christensenella sp. UBA6420 | reverse complement strand
GTGTAACGCTTGGTCGGGAATAAAAAAAGCAAGCCGTCGGCTTGCCTTTTTTGGTTTTTCGTTTTTGATTATTTTTGTTTTTTGTACGCTATACAAGCCATTAACCAACTTATTATCGGCAACACTATTACGGCGTAGAGTCCGTAGCCTGCGTTCATTACCGTGGACTTAAAGGTAATAAAGTCAAGCGCGTCGGTAAGTGTTATTCCCGCGACGTACAGACCGCCGAAGAAAGTTATCGCTCCGCAAAGAAGCATAACCACCGACAAAAATCCGAATTTGTATTTCGCGAAGCAACCGTTTTCTTTACGTTTGGAACACATCGCAACTAAAGCCTTGATTAAGCCGATAACCGCAAACAGAACGATTACCAACGACGCTACGGGTACTGCAAATAAGGATATCTTAGTAAGGAAGTCGGCGTTCTCCAGATTTCCGTCGATAAAATCGTCGAAATAAACCGATTCGATAGCTTCGTTTTTAACCAACGCTCTCACTATCGCGATAGCGGGGTCGAGCGCGGACACGCTTATATTTTCTTTGCCGTCTACTATATTATAGAAAGCGACGTAATCGGATACGTTTTCTACATCGAGATAACCTACCACGTTTACCGCGATTAACAGGAGCATGATGACGAATATAACTACCAGTGCGCCCGTTCTTTTCTTGGCGTATAAAGCGAGAGCTTTTTTAGTTTTGCCGTTTTTCTTCTTATTTTCCTTTGCCGCGGACTTCTTTCCCGCGGGAGCTTCCGTCTGACGAACGGGAGCGAATGCGACCGAAGCCGCCGCGTCCTCGTTACGGCATTTCGCACTCATGTATGCGCGATAATAGGGACTGCTTAAATAGTCGGCGTACGTTATGAATTCCGAATCGCTCATTTCGTTTATGGGCTTAATCGGCGTAACGTTCTGACTAATTTGTTCGTTCTTTTTCTTAGCCATTATTGATGACCTCCGTTCCCTCTTTATATAAAGGAATATCCTTATTTATATTATTGCTGTTCCTTCTTACTTTCGCCGCCGATAGCGGATATTATCGTGATTATTACGGACAAAGCTATGAACGCTATATTGCCGTAGTTCGTCAAGAACACGGTCTTCAACGCGTCTACCGCTCCGTATCCGCCCGCAAGGATGGCTACGAGAAGTTCTACGACAGCTACGATAACCGACATAATTATCATAACAAAACCCGCTACCCAGTCGTCGCTCTTGCCTTTTCCGCCGATGAGTCTTACGATGCTGCGGATAAGAAGAATTACCGCGATAAGAACGAAAATAACGAACGCTACGGGCACCAGAGCTATAATCGGACTGCCTGCGGCTCCCGCGCTACCGTAAAATTCGCTTTCCGCCAGAATAGACGGGGCTACTATGGAAGATTTGAAAATAGCGTTAATTCCGTCGATACAGAAAGCTCCGCACGCAAGCAACACGGAAGAGTTGCTGCCGGTAAGGAACTTGCCGTCGGTGATGTTAAGGTAAGTGAAATCTTTAGCAAAGAAGTCGAGTACCGCCGCAAAAACTATGATAGCCGCGCTAAGCAGCAAGGTAAGAAGACCGCATATTCTTGCTTTTCCGCTCGCGGAAGCGGCTTTCTTGGCCTTAGGCTCTTTGCCTTTCTTTTCTTTTTTTCCGTCGACTGCCACGGGTGCGTTGACGTCGTATCTTATCGGTTCTACGTTGGATACGCCGCCGGCTACGGGAGCGTCGGGAACGAATTTATAAACCACTCTGTTGGGGTTATATTGATATACGGGTTGATTTTGGTTAAGGTAAGGAACTATCGCGAAAGGCTGAACCTGTTGCGCTCCGTACATAGACTGCGCATAGCCTGCCATTCCTCTCTCGTCGAGAATTTTCTTTACGGCTTCTCTTTCGGCTCTTATTCTTTCTTCCGCCGCGCGTTCGATAGCCTGCTTTTCGGCGGCGTATCTTGCCGCGGCTTCCTTATCGGCGAGTATTCTTTCTTCGATTATTCTTTCCGTCGCAGCCTGTTGGAAAGCGTCGCGGGAAATTCTTATCTGGTCTTCCGCTGCTTTTTCCGCTGCGATTACCTGCAATACGGCTTGTCTTGCGGCGGTCTTTTCCGCATCGTCTTTGGCTTCCGCTATCTGTTTGGCGGTGTCGTACTCGTTGGCTTTGCGGTTGGCGTCGATTCTTTCCTTAGCCACTTCTTCGATAGCCGCTCTTTCGGCTATGAGTTTTTCCGCGGCGGCGTTAAGAGCTTTTTCTCTTTCGGCGGCGATAAGGTCGTCGATTTCTTTACTCTTGCCGTTTATCGCGGCGTCGGCTCTCGCTTCCGCTGCCGCTACCTTTTCTTCGGCGGCGTTTTCGGCGGCGATTATTCTGAGCACTGCGTCGCGGGCGGTGGCTCTCTTGATGTCCTCTCTGTCCTGTTCGAGACGAACTTCCTGCTGCGCCATTATGCGCGCTTTTTCGTCTTCGACGCGACTTTCCACGATACGAACGAACTGTTGCTGTCTGGCGTCTTTAAGTTCGGCTTCGGCTTTTATTTGTTCGTTTATGAATTCCTGACGGACGTCTTTCGATTTTTCGAGACGCTTCATCGCGTCGAGATATTCGTTTCTCGGACGACGTTTGCCGCAACGGATACAGTTGGGCGCGCTTATCGAATTGACTTTCCCGCAATATTTGCAGATGTACGACAACTGCTCTACGCTGAGATTTACGTCGGTCTCTTTGTCGAATGTCGCCTTGTTTTCGATGTCATTCATTTTTTCAGCCATTCTCTCTCTCCTTCAATAGCGTGGTCCAACAATGGGCGCAATTCCCCCATATAGGATATATTATATAAGTAAAGCGATTTTTTTTCAATAGTTTTCCTTAAAATATTATCAAATATTTTTCCGCTATTTTATAATCGCGTCACTATTTATTAAACGAGTCCTTCAACTCCACTATCCTGTAAAAAACGAGTCCGTCGTCGCGTTTTTCGGCGAGTTTGTAATACGCCGCGCGCATAAACTGGAACGCGTCTCCCTCGTTTCTTTCGTTCAGGTACCTTTCCGCCACCGCATCGGATACCACTTTAAGGGAATTCGGATTTATTCTGTCGTCGAAGTTTTTAACTTCGTCGGTAGCGTCGGTAAGTAAGGATTCGTACTGCATAAGGGTAGCTTTGACGGCGTTCGTCGCTTCCACCCACTGAATTACGCCCTTGACCTTTATGCCGGCGTTCGCTCCGCCCTGCTTGCTGTCGGGTATCTGTTCGCACCTAACCAGCGTGACGTTGCCGTTTTCGTCGGTTTCGTGAGAAAGGTATTTCAGGATATAAGCTCCTTTGAGCCTTACCATTCCGCCCGGTACGAGTCTGTGATACTTAGGCGGCGGAGTGACTTCGAAGTCGCTTCTCTCTATATACAATTCCTTTCCGTACGGACACTTGTGCGTCGCGCTTTCGGGGTCGTTAGGATTGTTTATTACTTCTATTTCTTCGCTTTCGGCGTTCTCGACGATTACTTTAAGGGGTCTTTCGACAACCATTACTCTGTCGGCGTGTTCGTTGAGATAATCTCTTACGCAGTGGTCGAGAAGTTTGTCGTCGACTTCGCTGTTGGCTTTGGCTACGCCTACCGCCGCGCAGAAGTTTTTGATGGCTTCGGCGGGATAACCTCTCTTTCTCATACCGCTGAGAGTGGGCATACGGGGGTCGTCCCATCCGTCCACTACGCCGCTGTCGACGAGTTTTTTCAAATAACGCTTACTCATAATCGTGTTCTTTATGTTAAGCCGAGCAAACTCGTACTGGTGGGGCGGGTTTTCGAAGCCGCAGTTTTTCGTCACCCAGTCGTACAAGGGTCTGTGGTCTTCGAATTCGAGCGTGCAGATAGAGTGCGTCACTCCTTCCAACGCGTCTCCGATAGGATGAGCGAAGTCGTACATGGGATAAATCAGCCACTTGTCGCCCGTGTGGTGATGATGCGCTCTTAATATCCTGTAAATCACGGGGTCGCGCATGTTCATATTGCTGCTCGCCATATCTATTTTCGCTCTCAACGTCTTGCTTCCGTCGGGATAAACGCCGTTTTTCATCTCTTCGAAAAGTTTAAGGTTCTCTTCGACCGACCTGTTTCTCCACGGGCTTTCCTTACCGGGTTCGGTAAGTGTGCCGCGGGTGGCTTTAATCTCTTCCGCAGAGTAATCGCAAACGTACGCAAGACCTTTCTTAATAAGTTCGACGGCAAGTTCGTACGTACGCTGGAAATAGTCGGAAGCGAAACATTCTTTGTCCCATTCGAAACCGAGCCAGCGGATGTCTTCTTTTATACTGTCGACGTATTCCACGTCTTCTTTGGTCGGGTTCGTATCGTCGAAACGCAGATTGCATTTGCCGTGATACTTCTCTTTTATGCCGAAGTTTATGCACAGGCTCTTTGCGTGTCCGATGTGCAGATACCCGTTGGGTTCGGGCGGGAATCTCGTCACTATCGACGAGCAGACGCCGTTAGCCAAATCGTTCTCAATAATAGTTTCTATAAAATTCGTTGCCATATTCCTTCCTTTCGCCTTTTAAGGCAAAGTTTTTTCTTTATTCGCTATAAAAGCGAACGGGTGGCTGATGCCAGCCAAGAATAATACGAACTTTGCCCAAACGGCGATATTTCCGCCCTTTTCGGCAAAGTCTCGTTTGAAGTACGGTCGGTACATCTGCTCTCCACTTCCCCAAAAATCATCGAAAATAGCACCGTTTGTGTTGCGAGCAAGTATTCCGTTGCGTTTTTAGGCTAAGACAAGGCACGGTCGGAAGCTAATATCGAACATATTAGCGACGAGCGGAACGAAGTTTTAGTCAAAAACACAGCGTAAGACCAGAGTCCGTATTATTCTCGGCTGGCATTACCCTGTAAAAATCGTATGTTTATTGAGCGTAATATTTATCGGCTATCTTTTGCAGACACTCGATAAGTATCGCCTGGTCTGCGGGGTCTTCGAAGTTGTTTACCCGTGCGTTTTCTATCATTTCGGCGAGTTCTTCAAGGTCGTCGTTGGTGGTCTCCGGGTCGGCTATCGCCTGGTCCACTACCGCGGGCAGTATCGAAAGATACCTTTCCGCTTCTTCCTGCGTAAGAATTATAGGCTCGGGTTCGGGCTTGGCTTCTTCCGCATGTTCGGGTTCGGGCTTGGCTTCTTCCGCATGTTCGGGTTCCGCCGCAGGCGTTTCCTCTTCTTTTTCGACGGGTTCATCAGCCTTTTCCTCGTCGGGCTCGCCCGTTTCTTCCGCTTCTTCGACGGGCTCGACCTTTTCGGGTTCATCAGCCTTTTCCTCGTCGGGTTCGGGTTCTTCCTGCGGTTCTTCCACCGGCTCTTCGTCTTCGTCGGACGGATATTCGATTTCGCCAAGACCGTCGTCCACAGGGGTGGTTTCGGGTTCTTCGGCGGGTTCTTCGACCGGTTCTTCCGGGAGTTCTTCTTCTATTCCGTCGGGCAGGCTCAATACTTCTATCGGCTCGCCGTCTTCCATCCTGCCGTCGATAAGTTCGTCGACCTTTTTAGCGATATCTTCGAGACTCTCGTTTTCGTACGGAGTGCGTTCTCTTTCGGGTACTAACACCCTTTCGTCGAGAAGGTCCTGCATACTCGCGAAGCTCATTTCGAGACGCTTTCTTTGTTTCGAACAAATGCGTTGCAACACGAAATAGAAAATTACGAAAACCGCAACGGGTACGAGTACCGCGCTTAATATCGAAGCCGCTCCGGCAAAGTTTTTGAATAAGTCGGCAAATCCCGACGCCGATAAATCTTTGGCGCAAACTCCCGCCGTGAGAAAAGCGATGACAGCCCAGACGATAACGCCGAAAACGGAATACACTACCTTGCCGGCGGTGTTTTTACCGCTGTATTCGTGACCGCCTATGCAATCGCGTGCGGTAACGTAATCGGACGGATAACCTGCTCTTTCGTCGAGAAAACGGCCCCAACCCTTAGCGACCGATTCGGGCAGAGATTTCATCTCCGCGTAAACCTTGTCGACGTTGGTTTCGTCTATCTTCGGGAAATTCGCCGCTTTTGAAATAAACTTGATGATTCTTCTGCGAAGTACGTTGATTTTGCTCCCCGAAGAAATCAATAAAGCCACGAGAAAAATTATTATCGTAACTATTCCGCCGATAATTGCCAATTTGAGTTCGTCGTTCGGCAAAAACGTAATTTGGCTTAAAACGTCTTTTACCGAAGTGATAATCTTGTTCATGAAATCGGGACTCCTTGAATTTCTTATAGCTTATTATAACATAAATACGCCCGATTGCAATAGTTTTCCGCAAATTTTATCTTTACGGCGTAACCGACTCTTTTTTCGGTAAATTCCGCAAAAACCTAAACTTCGATTTCGTAACTTTTTATGACGTTAAGAAGGATTTTTCGCTTAACTTTTTTCTTGTAAATTTTTTCCGCGGCGTCGGCGTAAAGCTCCAGCTGGCGGGCGTATTTTTGTTTCAGCCTTTCTCTGCTCAACCCGCTCGCCTTGAAATCCACTACCGTAAAACCGTCGTTTTCTTCGATAAGCAGGTCAATTACGCCCTGTATAAGGCTGTATCCGCCGTCGCCTTCCGCCACGCTCATAAAGGGCTGCTCCCGGTAATAACGGTTTTTTTTCGCTAAATTTATTACGTCGGAATCGAGCAATTCCGCTATCTTTTTCCTGTCGAGTTTTTCGGCGGTTTCTTTATCTATTTCGCCCGAATTTACGAGTTCTGAAATAAACCCGTCGACGTAATTTTCGTCGTTTTTCGCATAATCTATTTTTTGCATTACGAGATGGTACGCCGTACCTACCGCCGCGCTCCCCGCTTCTCCCGTAAACTTATAGACCTTTTTTACACCGTCTTCTTCTTCGAGAATTTCGCTTACGGTCATCTTGTTCGGTATCTTCGTGGCGTTTTCGTAACGGTACTTTTCGCCGAGATAGGAAAAATCGAGCGAAACGCTCTCTTCTCTTTCTTCTGTCTTTTCCGTCTGCGAGTCTTCGGGCATTTGCTTAAAATAAGTCGACACGACGGGGTTTTTCTTGGCGGCGTTTACTATAAATCCCGCTATCGTGTTCACGTTGTAGACGGTCTTATACTTTTCTCTCCTGCCGCTCACGACAAGACGGTTTTCCGCGCGGGTAAAATCGACGTACATAAGGCGGGCTAATTCCGCTTTCGAGTCGTTTTCTTTCTTGAATTTAAGGACTTTTGTCGAAAAAGTGTCGTAACTTATTCCCGTTTCTTCGTCGACGGCGACGAGAGCCACTCCTAAATCCTTGTCCGCAAGGAACCTTTCCGTAGCTTCGCTCATCGCTCCTTCGTCGCAGTAAGGTATAAATACTATCGGGAATTCCAACCCCTTACTCTTGTGCATGGTCATAACGGTCACGCTGTCGGCTACCGACGGGGCTTTCTCCCCTTTATACGACTCGTCGTAGTAACGCAGAAAGTCGCTGACGTCGTTGTTGCAGTCGAGAGCGGAAACCGCCGAAAGGAACTTCCTTATCCTGCCGCCGGCATTCTCGTCGAGCTTGTCGAAATACCCGTCGAGTCCGTCGCCAAGCACCTTTATAAGAAGCTCCGTCACGGTGGAAAACGATGCTTCGTTCCTTATTTCGTTTATATATTCGACGAATTTTTGAGCTTTATTTTTTATTGTTTCGCTACCGTTATATGCGTTTACAGAATCCCAAAACGATACTTTTTTATCTCTGACCGCTATTTCTATAAGTTCGGTAGACGTAAAGCCGAATATAGGACAGTTCATACACGCAATGACCGGCACGTCTTCTTCGCCTACGCACAGTCTTAAAAAAGACACGAGAAGCTCCCGCGGGTAATAATCCCCTTCTTCGGTTTCGTTAATGGTGTAAGGGACTCCCGCCTTCGCCAACGCTTCGGCTACCTTCATTCCGCTTTTACTTTTTCTCGTAAGCACGGCTATATCGCCGTAGCCTATCGTCTTGTATTCTTTCTCTTTTGGACGGTAAATTTTTTCGTTGCCGACCAGTCTTTTTATATACTCGGCGACGAAACGGCCTTCTCTGTCGTCGTTTTCGGCGACGGCGGCTTCTCTCACACTGTAAACCCCGTCGGAAAGTTCTGTTTTCTCATCGTCGTCATCGTAAAAATAAACTTCCGCTCCCCTGTCTTCTTCCTTGTATTCAGACCCTGCGGTCATAGGATTTTTTCTGTAATCGACGGAACAATAGTTCTCGGTCATCACTTCGCCACAAACGGCGTTGACGAAATCGAGTATGCCTTCTTTCGAGCGGTAGTTTTCGTTAAGGGAAATGTTTTCCCCTTCCGATAAGTCGTGATAGCGGTTCATTCTCGCGTTGAATATTTCGGGTTCGGCGTAGCGGAAATGATAAATCGCCTGCTTCACGTCGCCCACTACGAAAACGTTGTTACCGTTCGAAATGCCGTTAAGTAAGGTTTCTTGCAGGTAATTGGTGTCCTGATACTCGTCCACGAAAATATAGTCGAACGATTCTTTTATCTGTTTCGCCGTCCCTTCGTCTGCGAGAATTTCGAGCGCGGCGCGGCTTAAATCGTTAAAATCGAGCTTCCCGTCGCGTTTTTTCCGTTTTGCGTAAATTTTTTCCGCCGCTTCGGTAAGTTCAAACAAAAGTTTTTCGTCGTCGTCGCCCTTGTTTTTTTCGGACTTTTCGCCGAAATCGGTGATTTTTGAAAACAAACTTTTTACTTCCCCGAACCAGAATTTATAGTCGTCGGCTACCAAAACTATTTTTTTACTCGGTTTTCTCACTGCGGTCAGCGAAAAATATTTTCCTTTGTCGAAAAAGTCACCGCCGTCCGCTTCTATTGCGGAATCTATATACGACAAGACGTCTTGCACGCTCTCAACGTAGTCGGGCAAACCTTCGTCTTCGGCTGCGACTAATACGGGCATACCTTCGTCTTTTATTATCTTTAACCTTTTTTTGAACTCGTTTACAACGTAGTCTATTCTTTTTTCGGAAAAATCTTCGGTAAAGAAAATTTCTTTATCGGGTTGCGCCGCAAGGAAAAGTTTAAGTTGGTCAATAAGTTTTTTTACTCTGTCGAGTCTTCTGCCCGAAGCGTACCGCTCCAAAAAGTTTATAGTGCGGATATCACCTTTTTCTATATACTCTTCGACGGCTTTGTCCACGCTCTCGCTCCAGAGTCTGTCGCTTTCGTCGGGATCGAGCGGCGTAGCCGACGGGTCGGCTCCGATTACGGCGTAGTATTTTTTTAACAGTCCGTAACAAAAACTGTCTATCGTGCAGATGTTGGAAAAGGGAAAGGCTTCGAGTTGCTTCAACGCAACATTCGCTTCTTCGCCGCCGTTTCTTATCGCTTCGTAAAGTTTTTTTACAAGACGGTTTTTCATATCCGCCGCGCTCGCCTTCGAGAAGGTCATCACCGCCATACGGTTTATACTCGCGCCCGACTTCATGAGTAAAAAAATCTTCTCTATCATTACGGTGGTCTTGCCGCTGCCGGCAGAAGCCGATACGAGAACGTTCCCCGAAGAAGCAAGCACCTTTTTTTGGCTTTCGTTAAATTCTCTGCCCATCGTCGTTCTCCTTATTAAGATTGAATTTATCGGGTTCGACCGAACTTATTTTTCTGACGGGAACCGTCCCGCACAACTTCTTATACGGACAATATTTGCACGCTTCGCCCAAAGGCTTCTTTTCTGTATATCCGTCGAGAATTTCCGCAAGCCCCTTTTTCATAAGCTCTTCGACGTAGGCTACCGCGTTATTAAAGTCCTGCTTTTCGATAAGGTTCTTTCTTGCGGTAAACTTAATTTCGCCGTTTTTAATCTTCGCCTTAATATCGACGGACGGACTTATATAACTGCCGTCTTCCGCAAACTTAACTCTGCCGTCGATAGCTTCGTACGTTTCGACGGAATTAAGCATCTGCCCGACGAAAGCGTAACGTTTGCCTTTCTTGTCCGCGCCGCTTTTTATCGGAAGATAAAACACCCCGACAGGGTTCCTGCCCGCTTTAAGGTAGTGATTAAGGTATGCGTAAAGCTGTATCTTTTCTCCGCAGTACACCCCTTTAAGGTCGGGGTCTACGTTACCCGTTTTGTAGTCTATAATTATTACGTCGTTACCTTTTCCGTCCACTCTGTCGATTTTGCCGCACAGTCTGAACGTCTTATCAAATACGTTTATGAGTATCTTTTCTCCGCTGTTTTGGTACCCAAACGCCACTTCAAACCCTTCTGGGCGGAACTCCGACGCACGGAGATTATCCATAATCTTCGGTAGCATTGCGTAACATTCTTTCTGTGTTGCGTTAAGAATATGGTTGGACACGGGGTCGGTTCGGAAACTTTCGTAATCGGGTTTCCCGAACTCTTCGTCCACCGTTTTTTTGATTTCTTTCGTCAAATCTTTGTTTTCGTAAACCGCGTCGAGATTGTTTTTCAAAAACTTTTCCAACACGTTGTGAATAGCCGTTCCGAGAGCGTTCGGCTTCAACGCGGCGTCGTCGGGTTCTTCCGCGCGTAAACCGTATCGTAAAAAGTGACGGTACGGACACTTGAAATATGTCTCCAACTGACTTACCGAAGTCACGTATTCTCCCGCCGAATTTTTGCGGAAGCATTTATCGAAGTCGGTCTTCTCGTCCTTTATCTCGCAGTCGGTAAGAAGTCCTTTGTCGATAAGATACTTTTTTACGGAAGCGGCGTATTTTTGCGGCACGCAGCCCGAAACGTACTCTTTATAGGCGTTTTTATCGGTGGCAAGGAAGTACGCCGTCTTTTCGCTTTCGGTAAAATCGCGGTAGTCCATATAAGGCTTTGTTCCCACGTCGGCGGCGTAGACTATCTCTCTGAACCCGTCGCTTTCGCAGGCGGCGTCGCCGGCAAGGTCGCTGTTCGACCTGCTTATATACAGCCTGTCCATTCCTTTCGACAGCAAATCGTACACTACGAACTGCTCGAAGCGATTTTTTTCTATCGGCGACGGGAACACGGTAAGACCGTTCCTTGCCATGAACTCGTTATCCATAGCGGTGAATATGAGTCCGTCGCCGCTCTTTTTCGGAAAATACCCGTCGTTTGCGCCGATGACGAACATAACTTTGACCTCCGAAAAACGGCTTTCGTCAGTGTTCCCCACGAACACAACGTCGAAATTGTCGGGGCTTAATACCGTTTTCAGGTCGGCGGAAGCGCACTTTAACAGTCCGCGCATATCCCCTACCGTAAGTTCTTTATCGGGAATAATCTCTTTCATCTCGTCTATAAGCGCGCGGAATTTTTCGGTATGCCCGGCAGCCACTACTCTTGCGTCGGAACTTAAAAGATAACTGTCGGTCAGTTCCGCATACTCGTCGAGTATCGCCGTTAAAAAATCACAGTATTCCGCCACCGTTCCTTTTTGCGGCAACGTAAGTTTTTCGGTTAAAGCAAGTCTTATTTTTTCCGCTTCGGCAAAATCGCCGAGAGTAAACGGCGCAATAAATCTGTCGTACTTTATATTGTATTTCAAGCAATATTCAGTGAAAATCTTAATTTCTTCCCGACTGAAACCGCAATAAGGGTGCCTTATAAGTTTAAGCATCTTATCCTGCGCGTAATCTTCGCTTGCGTCGAGCAAACAAAACAGGTACTTTACAGCGATTCCGTCGGCGACGTTGTATCCCGAATCGATAAAGCAGGGAATATCGAACCTTTCAAAGGTTTCTCTGACGTAAGGAATAAAATCGGGATTGTTGCAGACTACCGTTATATCCTTGTATCTTAAATTTTCTCTTCTCGTAAGGTACGTTATTTCTCTCGCCACGGAAGAAATTTCGTCGTCGGGCGTTTCGTAAACGTTCGCCCTTATCTTGTCTTTCGCCTCAACGGGCTGTTTCTTCCCGCCGAAAATACTTTCTCTTACCGCAGAAAAAGTCGAATCTATTATCTCGGTGGCTTCGTAAGTTTTTACTTCTATTCCTTTTTCCCGGCAAAATTCCGTAAGCGGAGATAATATTTCGGCAGGGTTAAAAAATCTGTGCGATTTTACCGCCGAAACGCTCACCGACTTCGCGTGCAGACACAACGATTGTAAAAGCGCGAGCTGCTGCGCGGAAAAAATATTGAAACCCAATATATAAAAATCGGTATCGGAAAACGCACCCGTGGAAACGTAGTCTATAAGACCGTCTATTCTCGTAATGGTATCGGAAAAGTTGGCTTTTATATACCCGTCGTACTCGCGCATTATTACGGATATATCGAAAAGTTTGTCTTTTATTCCGCCGTCCATACCTTCCGATGCCCTTTCTATATCGTCGGGCGTTATTCCCGCGGTACGCAAGGACGCCACGGCGGCGAAAAGTTCTTTCGCAAAATTATATCCCCTTACCTTTTTGAAATAACGCAGGTTTTCGGCGTTTTCTTCCAAAATCTTTTCGAGAAGAACTACCGTACCTTCCTTAGACAGACACTTGTTTATCTTTTTTCCTACGTTCTTTACGGCAAAACGCGTAAACGATGATACGTCCACCCTCGAAAAGCCGCCGTGAAAAACCCTTTCTATAATATCTCGCTCCACTCCGAGAGTAAACCTGTCGGGTACTAAAAAAACGTGTTTTGAAGTCGGGGTGTCCGCCGCAGCTAATTTTTCGTATAAACGCCTGTGTCCTTCGAGCGTCGTGTTGGAATAAAAAACGGTAAGCATATCAATATTATACATTGAACGCCGACAAAAATAAAGACAAAATAATCTCGTGGGACGAAATTTTGCCCGCAAAAAAAGAAAACGCCCGTTTCCGAGCGTTCCTTTTTTGCCAAAATGCAACGGCAGAGGCTTATTTTCAGTTGCAAGTTCCGGCATTGCCCTTGTTGCCGCATCCGCAGCAGCAGCAAAGTATAAGTAACAACGGTAATATATCGCAAATGCAGCCCATTCCACATCCGTTACCGCAGCAGCAGAGTATAAGTAACAACCACAGTATGTTGCAGCCGCAGCCGCCGGTTCCGTTACCCATAAATCCTTCATAACAGTTCATAGCTTTACCTCCTTTTAAGTTTTTTTGGTTACTACATTACAAGATTATGCCGCGGCGAAAAAAAGTGTGTTTATCTCGGCGATTTGCGGTTATAAATTTATTTATGAATAGCTTTCAATCCGTCACTACGAAAATAGAAACCGCCTTTTCGGGGGCTTCCGACCTTGTCGTTCGGGAAATAAAAACCGACTGCATTTCGGCTAAACTCTATTTTTTGGACGCAATGTGCGACACCGAACAATTAGAACTCACCCTTATCCGCCCCGTCACAGCCTATTCGGGCGAAAAAATCGACTTTGAAAAGCTGAAAGGGATAGTCTATTCCGGTTGCAACATAAAAGAAAGCGACATTCCCGACGGAATCACCGCTCTTGCGGGCGGCGACGCGGTACTCTGTATCGACGGAATGGAAAAAGTCATAGTTTTCGCCGTCAGAAAAGGTATCTTTCGCGGAATAAGCGAGCCGCCGACGGGGTCGGTAATCAAAGGTCCGAGAGAAGGTTTCGTCGAAAATATCAAGACCAATATGGTGCTTATAAGAAGACGTATCCGTTCCGACAGTCTTGTTATCGACTGTATAAACGTAGGACGGTATTCCGACACCGCCGTGGCTATCTGCTACGTCAAAGGAGTGGCGAAACAGAGTATCGCCGACGAAATCAAGAAAAAGTTACAAAATATCGACGTGGACGGCATCGTGGACAGTTCCTACTTAACGAAAGTTCTCGAAATGCGCCCGTATTCACTGTTCAAACAGGTCGGCAACACCGAAAAACCCGACGTCGCCGCCGAAAAAATGCTGGACGGAAGAGTAATAATAATGGTGGACGGCAGTCCGATAGTCCTTACCTTACCCTTTATCCTTATAGAAGACTTCGACGGAGCGCAGGACTTGTATAAAAGAAGTTCCCGCGCTACTTTCCTGCGTATAGTAAGGATACTCGCCGTCTTCATGGC
>DJPE01000060.1:0-3947 GCA_002439705.1 Christensenella sp. UBA6420 | reverse complement strand
GTAGCCACGCAAGTCCACCAGTATCAAATTTTACCGTTGCAGCTTTTAATAAAAATTCTCGGCGCGGACAACGATATTCCCTTCACCCCGACGGTGGAAATGCTGCTTGCATTGCTTTTATTCGAAATTCTCGGCGAAGCGAGCATCCGTATGCCCCGACACGTCAGCATGGCTCTTAGCGTAGTGGGCGCAATCGTTCTCGGAGAAACCGCCGTAAACGCAGGGTTACTTTCAAGCGTAACCGTTCTCGTAGTGGCTTTGAGCGGAATAGGAATTTACGCCGTTCCCGACGAAGTGGGTACTCTCGGAATTTTGCGCGTAATCTTGGTGGTAATAAGCGGACTTTTCGGAATTTACGGCATTATGCTTTCCCTTATCGCGATTTTCGCGTACCTTTCGGGTATGGAAACTTTCTCCGTCCCCTACCTTGCACCGTTTGCTCCGATAGAAAACGAAGATTTACGGAACACCTTTATCGTGCCGTCCTACCCCGACGACGACAAAAGAACGCAGGCTCTCGACCTTGAAAACACGACCAAACTTAACGCAGGCGGTAAACGAAAATGAATTATCTTACGAAAAAACAACTTGCTATACTCGTATTTTTTATTCCGCTCGCTTTCAAAATGGCGATGCTCCCGTCCCTTCTTTATAAGGAATGCGGGGCGAGTTTCTACGTCGGTATCGGAATAATAACCGCGCTCGAATTTCTCCAACTCGCCGTTATCTTGAAAATCGTTTCTTTCGGCGGTTTCGAAAAGATAGAAAAAACTTTCGGAAAAGTGGCTAAATACGCCCTTGCTTTGCCGTTTTTATTTACTATTATGATAAAAACGATAATCTTTTCGGCGGAAATTTTCAATTACACCACGCAGTACCTTTTCTATAACATTTCTCCCCTGCCGATAATTTTCGCGCTATGCGTTACGGCGTTTTACGTTGCGGTCAAAGGTGCGAAGACGATAGGAAGAATTTACGAACTGTCCGTATGGATAATACCCCTTATCGTAATTTTCGGCGTGTTTTTCGGCAAATCTGAACTTTGCGCCGACTACCTTCTGCCCGTGTTCGAGAACGGCGTTACCGACACTGTTAAAGGTCTGGATAAGTATATTGTTTACACTTTCGACTTTTCGCCGTTACTATTTTTCCGAATAGAAAAAGGAAAAAATCTTTCGGTAATAATAAGTTCGGTTCTTAGCGTGCTTGCCGTGACGGGCTGTTATATGATTTTTCTCGTCAGCTACGGCAGGGCGTCGTTCCTTATCCCCGACGCTTTCGCAAGGCTCGCTTCCTTTAACACCGTCGTGAGCGAAATAGGCTCGCTCGACTGGCCGAGTTCCATACTGTGGATAAGCGTTTCGGTAGCGAATATCGGCTTAAAACTGTGCGCTATCGGCGAAATAGGCAGTTTTTTCAACTTAAAAAAACCGTGGCTTATCGGTTTAGCCGCCGTCGTCACCGCGATAGTCCTTATGACCGCTCTGGCTACTTACGACAAAATTATTGCTCTCGCCACGAGTGCGATACGTTACGCCGTAGTCGGGATAGAGATAGTCGTACCGATAGTTATGCTTATCCTTACCAAAATAAAACTCCCTGCGGAGGTGTCGCTTGAAACGAAAAATTAAATGGCTCGCCCTTTTGGCGATAATAATATCCGTCCTTGTCTTCGGCAAACTTCTGCCCGCCGAACCCCTTTCGCAACGGGCGATAGTGGTCGGGTTCGGAATAGACGCCGACGACGGCGATAACCTATCTATAAGCGCGCAAATTCTCAACCCCGGAGCAAAAGCCGACCAAAGCGGCGCGGAAACGAGCGTCGTCACCGTAAAAGACAAAACAATATCCGGCGCAATGGGAAAAATCAGCGAGCGGTCGTCCAAAACCGTCGCCCTTACCCACTGCAACGTGGTCTTTATCGACAAAAAAATCGCCGAAAACAACGATATTTACAGCGTAATCAACTACCTTATCACCAATTCCTACCTTAGCGAAAACGCCTATCTTTTCCTTACCGACGAAAAGTCGGAAAAGTTACTCAATTCAAAGACCGCTTTCGGCAACAACGCAAGTCTGTATATGCAGTCACTCGTCGGTATCAACGGCGATTACAGCGCGATAGCGAGCAAAACTCTGCAATGTTTCGTCGTAAGCTACCACTCTCTCGGCGAGTCCAACTGGCTCCCTATAATAAAGGCGGAAGAAGTCACCCCGAAACAGTCCGACGACGAGAGCGGCGACTCGGAATACGTCTTTAACGTCAATTCCGTTGCCGTATTCCGCAAAAACGACCTTATCGGAACTTACGAAAAAGACGATGTGCAGTCCCTTACTTATATAAATTCCAAAGTAAAAAAGGGGCAACTCTTCGTAAAAGGCGACCACGACGAGAATATTCTTCTCTACCTTATCGGCAACTCGGTGAAAAAATCTTTCGATTTGGAAACGAAAACCGCAACCGTAAAACTTAAACTCAACTGTATCCTGAAAGAAATAATCGACGTGGGCGACGACGATAAGTATATAGACCGCACCGAAATGTCGGAAGAAGAAATAAAACGCGCCGAAAACTCCGTCAAGGAAAATATTATGCGTTTCTATACCGAAATGCAGAATAACGACGTCGATTTATATAACTTTCTCGAATCGTTTAACTCGAAATTCGGCAAAAAAGCCAAAGACTTGAAAATTTCCGACGTCAATTTATCCCTTGACGTAACGTTGGAATACGATTAAAAAATAAACGCTCCGCCGCTCGCGATTTGACTTAAACTTGCTATCGTAGTATAGTAATATCAATAGCGTTGCCGCTTATCGGCATTAAGGAGAACTTATGAAAATCGTTATACCGAAAGGAATAAAAATCGGTCATTGTCAGGACGAATACACGGGCGTGACGGTAATTTTGTCGGAAAAAGGTGCGACTGCGGGCGTTTCCGTAAAAGGTTGCGCGCCGGGAACGAGAGAAACCGACCTACTCTCCCCCGAAAAAGCCGTACAGAAAATAAACGCCGTCGTCCTTACGGGCGGTTCGGCGTACGGACTCGCTTCGACGGTCGGGGTTATGGACTACTTACGCGATAACGGTTGCGGTCACAAGATGCCCGGCAAAGTCGTTCCCATCGTGTGCGGAGCGGTGCTTTACGACCTTAACGCCAAAGAATATCACTATCCCGACAGGGATATGGGCTACGCCGCCTGCAAAAACGCCGAAAATTCCCCCGTCTTCGGACAAGTCGGCGCGGGCAAAGGAGCTACCGTAGGTAAAATCCGCGGACTTAAGCATTGCGATAAAAGCGGTATCGGCGCGGCTACCGTTAAAGTCGCGGGAATAACCGTCACCGCGGTAGTCGCAGTCAACGCTTTCGGCGACGTCGTGGACGAAAACGGCAAAATTATTGCGGGCGCAAAGGGCAAAAACGGCGAATATATCGACACGGAAAAGTGCCTTATCGACGCCGATTTATCCAAAATCGTATTAGGCACGAACACCACGATAGGCTGTATAATAACGAACGCCGCTCTCGACAAAGTCCACGCCAACAAGTTAGCCGAAATTTCTCACGACGGTTTAGCGAGAGCCGTCCGCCCCGTCCATACCGACTACGACGGCGACACGATGTTTTGTATGTCCACGGGCAAAATCCCCGTCCTTAATTTCGTAACCTTGCAGTCCGCGGCAGTCGTCGCCACCGAACAAGCCGTCCGCAACGCCGTATCGAGCGGCAAAGATTACGAAGTCCTTTTCGACGAAACCGAAGAATAACTCTATGAATATAAACGAAGCGATAATAAAACGAATAACTGAACTCTGCCGAGAAAAAAACGTAAACGTCTGCGAAGCGGCGTTAAACGGCGGTAAGTCCCCTTCCGCTATCTACGATATACTCAAAGGTCGCACGAAATGCTCCAAAGTTTCCACAATAAATATCCACCAGCCAAGC
>DJPE01000002.1 GCA_002439705.1 Christensenella sp. UBA6420 | reverse complement strand
CACCGAAAAGAAAGTCGAAACCTATACAAGTAAAGGACAAAAGATAGAATACTGTAAAAAAATTAAAATTAAAATTTAGACAACCTAAACTTATTATACGGAAACCCAAATCGCGAATTTTCGTTCGCTTGTTCCGAGACTTTTCCTACCCCTTTCAGTATTCGTTTTTTCCGACGAGATAGTCAATACTCGTGCAGAAAAATTCCGCGAGTTGCCAACAGTCGAGAACGTTCGGAACGACGGTACCCGCTTCCCAACGGGAAATATTCGCCTGCTTTATTCCCGTCTTCTCGGCAAGCGCGCGCTGCGACAGTCCCCGCTCTATCCGTAATTCCTTAATTCTATTGTTTGAAAAGTCTGCTTCCATATCTCAAATTATACAAATATGTATAAGAAAAATCTTGACTGATACAAATATGTATCAAATAATAAATTTAATTAGTACCTTTTATTTAGACAACGCGAGTAAACCATTCAGCTTTTATTATAATAAGCAAAACCATTCATACCATATCACGAGATATTTATAAGCGGCTTGACAAACATAACAATTCTTGATAATGTAACACATATTGAAAGCTATGCTTTTAGTAATTGTCACAGTCTAACAAACGTAACTATTAGTCAAGGTGTAACAAGTATCGGTGTGGAAGCATTCTATAATTGTAAAGCTCTAAAGAATATATATTACAGCGGGACAAAAAGACAATGGCAAACTATTTCTAAAACATACGACTGAGACTACAATACGCCGAATTACGTTATTTACTGCGCGGACGGAACTATCGCAAAATAAATTTTTATAAAAAGGAAACAAATATGGACTTAAAAGATTTTTATTCGGAATTGAGTCAATTATTGAACAATGAAAACCAACCGTTCGAGACGCTTATAACAGAAATGCAAAAAGCGTGCCCTGCGTTTAAGTATACGAATAATGCCGAACAATTCTTATCGGAACATGGAAAAGAAAAGTTGTTAGATTTATACCGTAAATCAAGGACTTGGACTGTGGTAATGAATAAATTTATGTTACCTTACATAGTTAGCGAAATGGGATATATTCCGCAAAACGAATATTACCGAATAGACGTCATCGGATATACCAAAGACAACGAGAATACAATCGAAGACACCGGAAAATCTCTTGGCTTAAAGTACTGCACATGGGATTTACGTATAGCTATCGAGCACGAAAACAAACGGGGCGAATGGTTGAACGAATTGATAAAACTGACTCACATCAATTGCCCTATCCGTATAGTTATCGGATATAACAGACCGTTGAAAAACAATGAAACCGCCGAAATTTTTGAAAAAGAATGTATAGAATACTTCTTTCAATGTTTGAGTAGTTCTAAAAGTTTTCTTAGCAAGCCCTATAACGATAATCCTATATTACTTTTATTCGGACAAAGAGATAAAGACGAAAATTGGACGAGTATAAAATACAATGCTTATGAACTACAATTAGAAACCAAATCTTTTATTAAAATAGTTTAATAAAAATCAGTTATAAACTTTACTTTTAAGCAAGAACTGTAAAAAGAAAGGATAGAACGTTAAATTCTATCCTTTCTGCGTTTTTGGTTGGTTTTTGCGCTTTATTTAAGCAGCGAGCAGACCTGTTCGGCGTACTTCGTGGGGGATTCGAGAGTTACGCCTTCGATAAGCAGGGCTTGGTCGTAGAGCACTTCGGACAAGGTTTTTAATTTTTCTTTGTCTTCGGCGTAGTACTTCTTTATGGTTTCGAAGATGGGGTGATTTACGTTGATTTCGAGAACCTTAGTCGCCTTTATCTTATTGTCGCCCTGGACGTTGGGCATACTGTTAAGGACTTTTTCCATTTCGATGGAGAGTTCTCCTTCGCTCGTCAGGCAGACGGGGTGGTTTTTCAATATGGAAGAAAGTTTAACTTTCGCCACCTTATCGCCGAGAGCTTCTTTCATAAATTCGGTAACGGCTTTGTTTTCGTCGTTATCTTCCACTTCGTCCTTTATGCCGATATCTTCGCCCGCCACCGAACGGAATTCTTTTTCTTCGTAGGTTCCGAGAAAACGGACTGCGAATTCGTCCACGTTATCGGTCATACACAGCACGTCGTACCCTGCGTCTACTACCTTTTCTACCTGTGGCAGAGCCTTGATGGCTTCCACGCTGCTGCCCGTCGAATAGTAGATATACTTCTGGTCGACAGCCATATTCTTCACGTATTCGGAAAGGGTAACCATCTTGTCTTCCTTTACCGAGCGGAAGATAATAAGGTCCTGGAGCATTTCCTTATTCGCTCCCCAGTTTTCGTAAATTCCGTACTTGAGCTGCAAGCCGAACGCCTTGAAAAATTCGAGATATTTCTCTCTGTCGTTTTCGAGCATATTTTTGAGTTCCGATTTTATTTTCTTTTCGATACTCTTTTCTATCTTCTGCAGCTGGCGGTTATGCTGAATGGTCTCTCTCGATATATTCAGGGTAAGTTCGCTGTCCACGAGTCCTTTCACGAAGCTGAAATAGTCGGGGAGCAAATCTTTGCACATATCGGTAATCAGTACCCCGTTCGTGTACAAACGGAGACCTTTTTCGTAACCTTTGGAGTAATAGTTGTACTGCGGGTGAGCGGGGATAAACAGCAAGGCTTTATATTCCACCGCGCCTTCGGCTGAAGTGTGAATAGTAAGTAACGGCGCTTCTCCGTCGTAGAACATATCCTTATAGAACTTGTCGTACTCTTCCTTGGTTATTTCGTTCTTATTCTTTTTCCAAAGCGGAGTCATCGAGTTTATGACGGCGGTTTCTTTCACTTCTTCTTCCTTGCCGTCCTTTTCTTCGTACTTCGTTACCGCCATTTTTATCGGGTAGCGGATATAGTCGGAATACTTCCTGATAAGGTCTTTGAGTTCGTACTCGTCAAGGAACTTTCCGTAGTAATCTTCGTCGGTATCGTCCTTTAAGTAAAGGGTGATTTCCGTGCCGTGTCCGTCCTTTTCCGCTTTCTTTATTTCGTAACCGTCGCTGCCGTTGCTGACCCAAAGGTTGGCTTCGTCGCTGCCGTACGCCTTGGAAAGGACTTCTACCTTTTTAGCTACCATAAAAGCGGAATAAAATCCCACGCCGAACTGTCCTATTATATTTACGTCGTCGTTTTTCTCGTTCTCGTTCTTGAACTGCAAAGAACCGCTCCTTGCGATAACGCCGAGATTGCTGTCCAGTTCTTCCGCGGTCATACCGATACCGTTATCGGAAAT
>DJPE01000056.1:17122-40664 GCA_002439705.1 Christensenella sp. UBA6420 | reverse complement strand
TACGGTTCGCATTCCGCGCCGTTTATTACAAGGCAGTCCACGGCTTGCTTGGGCATAAGTTTTACCGCAGTGGGGAAGCCCGCTCCGCCCATACCGACTATACCCGCAAGACGGATACGCTGCAAAATACTGCCCGCCGTTTTGTCTTCCATTTCGGGTAAGGGTTGCGCCGACCAGTCGTTTTTGTCGTTTTCGATTACGATGTAGTTACTCTTCGTGCCGTTAGGGTTGTACCTTTCTTCGATAGCGGTGACTTTGCCGCTGACGCTCGAATAGATATTCGCCCCTACGAAACCGCCTTCCGACGCTATAAGCTGTCCTACCGAAACCATATCCCCCGGGTTTACCACGGGTACGGACGGTTTACCGATGTGCTGCGACAGACTTATAGCCACGATATCGGGCGACGGCATCGCTTCTATCGGCATGTCGGCGGTTAGTTCTTTTCGGTCGGGTATATGCGTTCCTCCCGAAAAGCGTTTGCCTTTCGTTATTTTCAAGATTTCCTCCTTCCCCGAACAACGTTCCAGGTCGATTCGGGAATAGTTTTTAATATTAAAAAGGCTAAAAGCCCCGTTATTACTCCGCTTATTACTCCGATACAGGCAAGTATCGGGAAATACCCCGCCGCTTCCTTTGTCTGCGACACAAGGCAGAATATAAGGTTCTGCGTAAGGTTATGCGCTACCGCTCCCGCCACGGACGTCGCCACTATCGAAATTTTACCGTTCGGTATTACCCTGTACAGTAAATACGATAAAGCCGTCGCGACTACTCCAGCGGTAAGACTGTACGGCAAAGCCGCCATCGTTCCGCAGATAAGAGAACCGAGCACCGTTCTCGCCACGATTATTATAATCGCGTCGGGAAAACCCGTCGCCGCCACCGCAACGAGAGTAAAGATATTGCTTAACCCAATCTTTACGCCCGGCACAGGGATAAACGGTTGCGGCAAAAGACTTTCCAGTATATACGACACGAGCGCAAGCCCCGTCAGTATCCCGTCGAGAGCCACTCTTTTTACGCTAAATTTCATATCTTCACCTCACTGCTTATTCCGCCGTAAGATACGACCTTTATTTCGTGTGGCAAACATACTATTACCTTTCCGCCCGTCGTAAGGGGCGAGAACTTTTCCACGCAGTCGGGGTGAGAACTGCAATCGGCGGAAACCATCTTGACGTACTTGTCGCCGATTTCCAACTCGTTATTTCCCTTTTCCGTGACGATTTTTACTTTTATCGTTTCGCCGTCCGTTATATTTACCTTGTCCTTTCCGAACTCGGTAACGGTTATCCTTTTAGTCGAAAAGTCGTAAGAAAACAACTTTTCATCCCCGAAAAACACATCGAAATAAGTTATTTCTTCCGTGGCTTTTTTCGGAAGGTACACCGCTAAAGCAACCGCTATAATAACGACGGCTACGACGGCGTAGACTATTATATCCCCCTTTTTGAAGGGTTTTTCATCCTTAAAGGTCTTGTAAGACATTGCCGTCGATAGTGGATACCACGTTTTCTCCGTCAGGACCGTAGCAATAAACCACGTCAAAGCCTTTTTCCTTAACGAGAGCGACTTTTTCGCTAAGGTCGTCTAACTTTACCGTCATTAACGCCGTGCTTAACATATCGTTGTAGAGAGAACTGCCCCCTATTACCGTCACGCTTCTCGCGTTTTCGACGGGGTATCCGTCTTTCCCTATAATGTGACAATAACGTTTCCCGTCCAGTTCGTAATACTTTTCGTAATCGCCGCTCGTGGAAGCGTTCCCCGACGGGAGTTTAACCTTGTAATAACTCTTCGAGTTATCTTCGGGCGAAGTAAGCGACAGTTCCCAACTTCCGTTTTTGTTGAGAAGTAAGGTTATACTGCTCGTTCCGAACGATAGATACCCGTATTTTATGCCGAGAACGTCGAAAACCTTTTCTATTTCGTCCAGGCAGTAACCTTTCATACACCCGCCCAAATCGAGTTTCGCGCCGTATTCCGTTTCGTCCACCGTAACGGGCTGAATATTCTTTTGGCAATAATATTTACCGTCTTCTTCGCTTAATTCGAGTCCGTCAAGTTCGGTCAGTTTCAAAAAGGCTTCTATATACCTTTCGTCGGGCAAAGGAAAACTTCCGTCTTCGTTCCTTACTCTGTCGTACTTTTCCGTGACCGTATATCCGTCGTCGAATCTCGGCGTAAATCCCCACAAGTCGGTAAGGGGATAAATTAGCGGATTATACCCGGCCAGAGCGTCGTCGGTCTTGACCGTCGTAAGGATATTATAGACCGTTTCGTCTATTTCCACCTTTTCGCCGTACCCTGCGGCGTTGAACGCGGCGACTATTCCGTCGTCGGCGGTAAGTCCGTCGGCGTAAGCTAAAATTTCTTTCACTTTCGCTACGAGAGAATTATACGCTTCGTCGTCGGCGTAAGCTACTATATTAAGAGTCGTCCCCATCGAGAAAAAGCACTCGTTACGATAGTCGTCGGAACAACCGCAGAAAAAAGCCGCCGTAAATAACGACAGACAAACAACGAGAACTATTATCGCCATTTTCTTCACGCGTACGTTGCGTGCGCGCGGACACGAATTATACATAATAAAAATTATAAACCACTTGCGGTTTTTTTTCAAGACAACTGCATTAAAAGTCAAGGTAAAAGCCTTAATTTTTTTGCGAAAACCGCGTGTACAAATTTTTCGAAGTGTCCGAAAAGTCAAAGCCGATTTGTAAAAAAGCAAACGAAAAGAGGGAGTATGCCTCCCTCCCGTAGTAATTTTTTGCGGTACGCCGCCGAGAATAATGCCGGATTTTGTATTCGACGGGTTCTTAACCGATATTGCCTTTCGCTCACCGACTTTTTGTCGTCAAATCGCACCGAACAGCCATAAAGCAAAAAAACATATCCCCGTCAATATCGCCAGACACGGCAATATTATCACTAAAAACGCCGAAACAAACATAGCGAAGCGGTCCTTGTGGTCAAGCTGCAACTCTTCCCTTTGGCGAAAATACTCCGCCTCTTCCTCAGGCGTACGTTTTTTTATTACTCTGCGGATTTTATTAAACATTTTTGTCGTTATCGGGGATTATCTCTATGCTCTGCTCTTCCGCTACGACGGGATTGACGTCGGGAACGTCGTCCGCATTCACTCCGATTATCGGCTCGTCTACCACCCGCTCTATATTCTCTCCGCGAGACGACTTTTTCGCTTTGTTCTCTATATGGAACAAATATTCGCCGTTTTTCATCTTTTTCTCTATATTATGGCAGGCTACGAAGTGTCCCGGCTTTACCTCCACGAGGGGCGGCGGAACTCGCTTGCACTCCTTGCAAGCCATATAACAACGGGTGTGGAACTTGCATCCTTCGGGCGGACGAATTGGGCTCGGGATGTTGCCCTCTAATAAAATACGTTCCTTATTTAGGCTTTCCATATCCGTAGTCGGTATGCTCGACAGCAACGCCAACGTGTAAGGATGTCTCGGGTCGTCGAACAACTCTGCCGCCGGCGCATATTCGACTATGTTGCCTAAATACATAACGATGATTTTGTCGGATATAAACCTTACCACCGATAAATCGTGGCTAATAAAGAGATAAGTGAGGTTGTTTTCCTTTTTCAGCTCTTGCAAAAGGTTTATTATCTGCGACTGAATGGACACGTCCAATGCCGAAACGCACTTGTCGCAAACGACGAACTTAGGTTTGACGGCAAGGGCGCGCGCAATACAGATACGCTGTCTTTGACCGCCGCTGAACTGATGCGGATAACGGTGTAGCATGTAGTCTTGCAGACCGCATTTTTCCATTACTTCCAAAATGTATTGCTTGACTGCTTCCGTACCGTGAGCGAACATCTTGTGCGTGACAAGTCCTTCCTCTATTATCTGTCCTACGGTCATACGCGGATTGAGCGAGGAGTACGGATCTTGGAATATAATCTGCAAATCGCTACGAAGATGGCGCATTTCGTTATACGTCAGACGCGACAAATCTATGCCGTCGTCGAGCAATTTCTCGTATTTTTCAAAATCGGGATTGTCGGCGTAACGAGTTTTCAGTTCGTTAAGCTCGTTGCGCGTGTTTATACGTTGTTCTTCGAGTCGTTTCAGTCGAGCCGCGGCGGCGTTCGATTTTTCCGTTAACGCGTCCAGCTTTCCTTGAACGGAAACGCGTTCCTTGTCGGTCTGCGCCTTTTCGAGTTTGTCCGACAAAACTTGATTTTCGCTCTGATAATCTTCCTGCTTTTTTGCGAGTTTTGCCATTTCGACGTGAATAGCGTGACGTTTCTTCAATAGAGCCACGCCCTCGGAATTATCTTTCACCGCCATAAAACCGCCCACTATGCTCGCCACGTTGGTCAATGCCGTCTGTGCCTCGCAGTCGGCGAGGTTCTTCCTCTGATGCTGAAAGAAAGTCGCCTTGTCGCCCAAAGCCTCTATCTCTTCTCCGAACTTTTTCGCGCGAGCGGCGGCTTTTTTGTACTTTTCGATGTACACGTCGACGCGGTTTAAGGTGTGTTTTACGTATTTTGGCGCAAGTTCCGCCCTGCTGCGACCGTAGTACATGGTAGTACCCGCCGTCTGCTCGTACAATTGCAATATCACTCTGCCGAGCGTGGACTTGCCGCAACCGGACTCTCCCACTATTCCGATGGTCTCTCCTTCGAACACGTCGAAAGTTATGTCCTCGTTTGCGCGGACGTACAGTTGCTCCTTCTGAAAAATATTAGACTTCGCCACCGGAAAATACTTTTTCAGATTGGTGACGGACAACAATTTTTTGTTAGGTTTTTGAGACATTTTTGTTCCTCTCCTCCTTTACGGGATAGAAGCATCGAACCCATTGATTAGGCGCGACTTCCGTTAACGACGGCTCTTCCTCTAAACAACGCTGCATACAGTACTTGCATCTCGGCGCGAACTTACAGCCCTTAGGCAAAGCGAGCGGATGCGGCACTACGCCCGGAATAGGCTCCAGCTTGTGAGTAATGTTGTCTATTCGCGGTATGGAGAACATCAAACCCTCCGTATAGGGGTGACTGACGGGACAATCGGAGAAAATAACGCGTGCGGAAGCCTTTTCCACGACCTGTCCGCAATACATTACGACTACGTCGTCCGCCATCTCGTTTATTACGCCCAAATCGTGCGTGATGAATATAATCGCGGTACCGTTTTCTCTTTGAAGGTCGTTCATCAACTTCAATATCTGCGCCTGTATGGTGACGTCCAAAGCCGTCGTCGGCTCGTCCGCAATGAGAATTTTCGGCTTGCACGCGAGTGCCATAGCTATCATGACGCGCTGTCTCATACCCCCGGACAACTGATGCGGGTACTGCTTCGCGACGGCTTCCGGGTTCGGTATCTGCACGGAGTAAAGCATTTCTATCGCCTTGGCGGCGGCTTCCTTTTTGCTTAATCCCTGATGAATGATAAACGGCTCGCTCAACTGCTTCGATACGGTGAATACCGGATTAAGACTTGTCATCGGCTCTTGGAAGATGACGGAAATCTTGTTGCCGCGAATGCGGTACATATCATCCACGCTTGCTTTCGTAAGATCTTTTCCTCCGAACAAAATCTGTCCGTCGGCTATATATCCGTTGCCGTCGAGCAGACGCAATATACTCATCGCCGACACCGACTTGCCGCTGCCGCTTTCGCCGACCACACCCAAAGTGCGTCCCGCTTCTACGGAATAACTGACGTCGTTGACGGCTTTTACTATACCTTTACGAGTCTTGAAGTAGGTATGGAGATTTTTGACTTCGAGTAATGACATTTTATAAAAAACCTCCTTTTTCTATTTCTCGGCATCGGACTTCGGATCCATTACGTCCCGAAGCGTGTCGCCGATAATGTTAATCGCCACAGTCGTGAGCAATAAGAACATCGACGGGAACACCCACCGCCACCAGTATTGCCCGATCACGGTTTCGTTGTTACACCCGTTCAACATATTTCCCCACGTAGGCCTCGGTGCGGTAACGCCGAAACCGAGATAGGACAGCGAAGATTCGGTGAGCATACAGCCGGCAAAGTCCAGCGTTACGCTGACAAGAATGACCGACACGACGTTGGGCAAAATGTGCTTAAAAGCTATTCGCCCCTCTTTTACACCCATCGCCTTTGCCGCAGTGACGAATTCTTTTTCCCTTTCCGCAAGCACCTGTCCTCTTATCATACGGGCAAGACCCGTCCAGGACAATACGCCGAGTATGCACATTATCATAAAAATACGAGTGTTTTCTTTAATGTTGCTGCCGGCAAGCACCGCCGAAAGTATCAACGCGAACGGCAGAAACGGTATCGAGGAAAAAATCTCGGTTATTCTCATCAACAACATATCCACCCAGCCGCCGAAATATCCCGACGCGCATCCTATTATTATAGCGATAATCGTACTGATTATTACCGCAACAGCACCTATCGTCATGGTCATCTTTCCGCCGTGAACGATACGGGTGAACACGTCTCGTCCGAGATTGTCCGTACCCATAGCGTATCCCGAAAGTCCCCATTTGGATACCACTTTCCCGTCTTTTATAATATAGTTTTGGAAAGAGCCGACGGCGAGTTTTCCGTTTTCAAAAGTTCCTTTCGGGGTTTTGCATTGCTTTAAGACGTTGTTGCCGAAGGAATATACTTTACCCGTCGAGGTGAGCAAGGTAAAGTGTCTCGCGCCGCCCGCCACGTCGACTATTTTTTCACCGTCGGGCAAAACGGGTCTCTTCACGGAATACTTGGACGTGACGTCGATTTGCCCGGTAGTGACCAGTTCTCCGTCCTCCAACAGTAAAGCTACGGCTGCTTTCGTAGTAGCCATGTCGACTACTTTGCGTCCGTTTATATAATCGTAAATGTTGACGAGTTCTACACTGCCGTCCTTTTCTACCTCTATCGTGTCGAAAGAACCGCTTGCGTTGCCGAACCATACCGAGCCGTCCTTTAAGAGCGCAACGCATTTCGTTCCCAAAAACTCTATACGTTCCACGTCGTAACGATAGCACAATTCTTTCATATTGCTTGCGCCGCTCTTATAGTTGCCCCAGACGTAACACGAACCGTTTTTCATAACGATTGCCGACACCTGATATCCGCAAGCAAGTTGCTTCACGTCGAAGACGTTAATGGTCCCGTGCAGGAGCTTGTCGGGCATTTTGAGGACGAGAGAAGTGCCTTGTAAAGAACCGTCCTCTCCGTATTGTCCGCCGTCGTTCTCGCCCCAACCTATTACTCTGCCGTCTTCGGTAATCGCGATTATGTGGTCGAATCCCGCCGCAGCGAAAGCTATTTTGCTGTTTTTGACTGCTTCGGGTATCTTCGCAAAATTGGTTTTGTTTGGCGAATTAGGAACTTTCGTATTGCCCCAAACGTATAATTTGCCGTTGTTATCTATACCCACCGAAAAGTATGAAGTCGTCGAAATGCTCTTCACGTTATTTTTCAACGCCGACGGTATCGACATATATTTATATCCCGGCGCCTGATTGACGTGATACGACTCTTCGTATCCGAGATCCATCGGTATCGCCAAAGGTCCGATTAGCACCAATAAAAACATACCGACGAGAAGAGACGTCGCAATTACCGCAAGAGGTTTGCGGAAAAAACTTTTTACGAGTGCTTTTCCGGGGCTGTCAATCCTTTCTACGCTGAATTTATCGGCGTCGGCAAGTTCTTTGCTCGCGCCCATAAACGTACGCTTCGTCCATCTCCATATCGTCTTGCCAAAAGTCTTAAAGCCTTTCTTTAAGCGAGCGACGAAGGGGTTTTCTTTCTTGCTTTCTTTTTGCTCCGTTTCTGCGACCGACGCTTCGATGACAAGCGTTTCTTTGACGTCTTCGGTAGAAGTCGTGATTTCCTTTTCTTCCGTTTCCTCGACCGACGCTTCGATGACGAGCGTTTCTTTGACGTCTTCGGTAGAAGTCGTCGTTTTCTTTTCTTCCATATCTCGAACCTCCTATGCCGAAACTCTTATACGCGGATCGATAAGCCCGTACAACACGTCGATGACCAGGTTGCCGACAAGTCCTATAAAGACGTAAAACATTTGCAACGTCAATACTACGTTATAATCGTTGTTCGTGAGAGAAGTAATATACATTTTGCCCATTCCGTTCAGACCGAATATGTTTTCTATCATAATAGAGCCGGAGAATATTCCCAAAAACCATCCTACGACGAGAGTGACTATGGGTATAAGCGCGTTTCTCCAGGCGTGCGAGTAAATCACTATCTTTTCTTTCACGCCTTTTGCTCTGGCGGTACGGATACAGTCCATCGACAGTGCTTCTATCATGCTTGCGCGGACGTATCTCGTCATACCTCCCAGAGAACAGAAAGTCATTACTATAAGAGGTAAAGCCATATAGTACAGCTTGTCGACGAACGCCCTAATCCCCGTATATTCGTTGCCTGCCGTAGAATGTCCGGATACCGGAAAAATAGGAATTGCCACCGCGAAAAGATAAATAAAAAGTATAGCGGTGATGAATACCGGCATACTATAACCTATAATACTGCCCACCTGTACGGCGGTGTCTCTCTTGCTGCCGCGCTTTACCGCGCAAAATATACCTAACGGGATTGTTATTCCCAGCGCGATAATCGTCGCGAAAATATTGATAAAAACGGTGTTCGTCATCGGCGCTTTCAACACATCCATAACGGGTCTTTCCACGTTAGTATAGCTTACGCCGAAATTGCCTTGCAAAACGCCGTTAAACGCTCCGTTTAGCTTAATTACGCCCCACCATTGCAACCACCGACGAAATACGTCGATTTCGTTGCCGTCGGCGTCTACATATCCCAACTCTCTCTGATAAGTCCTGTACAGTGCTTCCAGTCCGGCGGGATCGTTTTTATAATTTTCCCGCTGCGCTTCCGACAAGGCTCTCGCCCTGTCAAACGGTATGAGATCGTATATTAAATACATCAGTAACGACAACAGCAAAAAGACTATCAGTATGTAAAACAGTCTTTTAAGAAGATACTTTGCCATAACGTGCTCCTTTGATAGTTCTTATTGCCTCTGCAAACTTTTATCCAAGCGCGTTTGCCCGACGCTTATTATGAACGGTCCAAACCTATCCTTCGCCGTTCATGCTTTACATAACAGTAAGGGACAAGGTCCCTTGTCCCTTACGTTAGTAACAAATTCAATTCGTTTTATTACTTGACTATTTCGCAGTCTGAACGCTGCCGATTGCCGCATAGAGCAATGCTTCCGCCGCGCCGAAGAACGGAGTGGTCTTGAAGTTTACTATTTCGCTGTTATATGCGTCGTAATAAACGTTACTGTACAACGGGATATCGGGCAACAATTCGTTCCAACGCTTCATATAAGCAAGGAACCATTTGTTGTATTCTTCGGTTTCGCCGGGTTTTACGCTATATACCATAGCCATGGATATATAGTTCATACCGAGTTTGCCGCCGCTCTTTTCTACTGCCTGAGCGTAAGTTAATTCCTTGTTTGCCTCGTCGTCCCACTTGAAGTCCTTATCGTACGGGTCGGACAACTTGTTCGAGCTGTAGCCGAAGTAATCGTCGTACAATTCGGAGCTGCTGTCGATCCAGTTGAAGGAATAGTCATATACAGCCGAGTTCCAACCGGTAGCGAGGTTAAACATTCCGTAGGTGGGTTTACCTGCGTATCCGTATGCGGCTTCACGGTAGATTTCACCTAACAATTTGGTAAAGCTGCCTTCGGTCTTACGAAGAACAATGCCCACCTGAGTAAGGTTGCTGCCGCTCTGTAATTTAGAGGTGAGCAATTCGGATACGGGGTTGGGGTCGCCATTATCTCCGACCGAAGCAAACCAGTTTATTGCACAAGGCAAATAGTATTCGCCGTTTACCACCGTGGTCTTATATACTATACCGTCGGTGTTGGCTACCGATTCGTAGATCTTGTTCGCATCGTCCACACCGTATTCGCCGGCAGAGAGCTTTTTGTAGCGGATGCCGCCCTTGGTTTCATCGTAAGCGGAACCGTCTGCGTTATATACCCAGCCACCGTTTTTAAGAACTTCTTTCGCCTTGGTAGTGCTGACAGCGTAAGAGTTGAGGGCGTTGAGTGCTTCTTCGTTGGCGGTTGCCGCGTCGAAGTTGTTGCTGTAAGGTCCGTTAGCTACCGCACCGAAACCGCCACAAAAAGTATTGGCGAAGTCGGTTCTGTCAAGGCAATAAGCAATGGCTTGACGTACTTCGGTAAACATCGTAGGTCCGAAATCGCAGTCGAACTGCACTTTTCCGTAGCCCGCGCGGTCGTAGTGTACTTCCTTAAATCCGCCTTCTCTTATAAGTCCGAGAGCCGCGTTGACGGAGTCGCTGCCGGTAAGTCCTTCGAGAACGTCTACCTCTCCCTGTTTGAGCTGACCGATTTGAGTTTCTTCAACGACCTGTCTTATGATGATGGTTTCGATATGGGGTTTTTGTCCCTCGAAGTTACCCGCATAGTTGGGGTTCAATTTCAACGTTACTTCCTTGTCGGTTTCGCTCCAATTGCTGATGGTATACGGACCGGTGTATTCGTGATCGGAGTAGTCGTAACGTTTGGTTTCAAGGTGAGCCTTTTTGACGTAGGTTCCGTCGGCTTCCTTGTCGTACCAGTTTCCGGTAAGATATGCACCTTCGCCGTCGTCTTTTACTTCGGCGCCTTCGCCGAGAACCAGTTCGAGGTCATAGGGACTTACCGCACCATAAGTATCCGCAAAGTAGTAGGGATAGAAATCGGTGCTGATTTCCAAAGAGAATTTATAATCGCCGAGCAAACGAATACCCTTGAAGGTTTTGCTCGCGATACCGGCAGATTTCTTTTCGCCGGTAGGTTTGCCTTCTTCGTCGAGTATGTCGACCATGACTTCCTGTCCGTCGTTGGTTCCGTCATAAATAGTGTAAGCATCGTATCCTACGAAAGTTTGTCCGGTGGTGTTCTTAGCGAAAGCTTTTCCCGCGGGGGAAGCTACGGCAAGAATATACGCAAGGTAGTTGACTGCTTTTACTTCGGTACCTCCGCTCATTTTAAGACCGGGCTTTATATCGATAGTAATAAGGTAAGTACCGTCTTCCGTCTCTTTTTCATCATACTTTTCGACGGCTGTCTTGTTCCAGACATAACTACCGCCTCTGTTGACTTCCATCGTGGAATAACCGGTCGTCAGAACATTAACGTCCTGATCTGTAGCTCCTGCGCTGCTTTTACCGAGACCGGTGAAAATAAAGTCTCCGGAAAGCGCGGTGCTGTTGCCTATGATGACTTGTCCGCCGACTTTATAGTCGTTGTAGACTTCGCCGCCATGATCGAATGCCGCATACTTGTCGGTGCTTTTTTCACCCTTGCATGCGACGAGAGTCACGGACATGGCCAAGACAAGAACCAGCAGTAATGCAAATACTTTCTTTTTCATTTTATACCTCCTGAAAAAAATTTTCTTTTCTATCGCAATTGCGTCAAAATCAGCCGACTACGATATTAATCTTTATAAAATGTATGCTACCACCCCCCCCCCCTTCGGTTGTCAACAATCTGGGAGTAAACTTTTAGTAAAAAATTTTGACTGTCTTTTTGTGTGCTTTCTATAAAATTTGGGAAACAATCGCCATCGGAAAATTTTATAAATAACAAAAAAATAAGGCGTCTACTAGATCAAACGCCTTAAAAATCAAATGTTTTTCTCGATTTTTATTGTAAAAATCGAAGTATTCTGCATGTGCAAACCGTCGTTATTTTCCCCTGCCGAAAATTCAGTTTTCGCAGGTTATTGTTTTTCTTTCTTCGCTCTCGGTTTTCTCGGTTGCGGGTAGACGAAGTTTTCTTTTTTTGCCGAGATAAGAACGTTATAATAAAGCGCGGCGTCTTCTTTGGCTTTGGCTAAATCCATATCCACGCAGTAGCCGCATTCTTTCGGCGTGGCTCCGGGGATTTCGCCTTCGAATTCAGCTGCGTAGTCGAACGTGCGCTCTACGAGCGGATAGATGGTATCGGTATCTATATCGCCGTTTACTATAAGGTAGAAACCGGTTCTGCAACCCATCGGTCCGAAGTAAATTATCTTGTCTTTCCAAAGTTCGTCGTTGCGTAAATAGGTGGCGCAGATATGTTCGAGCGCGTGCACGCTGCCCGTTTCCATAACGTCTTCGTGGTAAGGTCTTTTCATTCTTATGTCGAAAGTGGTCACCGTTTCGTATCCGAGCCTGTCTTTGCGGGAAACGTAAAGTCCGCTCTTTAATCTCATATGGTCCACTTGAAAACTCGGTATCAAATCCATTTCTATCTCTTAAATCTCCGTATTTTTATTTTGCTACAATTGTAAACCATAATTTACGCTTTTGCAAGTCGTATCGTAGCTACCTTGACTTTTAATATTTGCAATAGTATAATTTTTTCATAATGGAATACAAAAAACAATTAGTTAAATTCAAAATCGACAAAATTGCCGAACTGTCCGTAATCATGTTCGTCGTTCCGTTCGTCATCGCGGCGGCGCTCAATATTCTCGTCGCGAAAAGACCGCTGCTCCTTACGGGCAAAGTGTACTTCGATATTATGGTAATGATAGCGGTATATTTAGTAGGTCTGGTCTGTCACGAAGGTCTGCACGCTCTGGGGGCTATACTCTTCGCGAAAAAAACCGCTAAGGATATATCTTTCGGCGCGAACTTAAAACTAGGTATACTGTATTGCCACGTAAAAACCCCTATGAAAAACGTAAGCTATCAAGGCTTACTTTTACTCCCCGTTATCGTCACGGGAATAATACCCTTAGTAATCTCCGTCATATTCGGAAACATCTTTTTAGTCGTGGCGTTTTCGCTTCTCGTAAGCGGCGGCGCAGGCGATATAATAATGTTCCTTAGCCTATTAAAACACGACAGGAATCAACTTATTTTGGACCACGCCGAAGCTCCCGCGTATTATTTAGTCTACCCGGAAAACGAACTTCCGGAAACCTTTATCGAAGTTACGGACACCCAAGAAGACGAATTGCGTGAAGAAATGAAAAAACCTAATCAAGGCTCGCGCAACAATATGCTGAAAATTCTCGCCGTAATGATTTTTCTCGTGCTTTCGGTAGCGGGAATATTCGTGGCGGCGTTGTTTATGAAACTATTCTAAAATTCCGACCAAGCGTTACACGGAATTTTTCCGCAGTCGAAAATTCTGTGAATTGCCCTATGGGCGTTAATTGCCAAGCCGTTGGCTCGGCGTGAATTGCCACTGCGTGGCGTTAATTTCCAAAGCCGTTGTTTTGGAGTTATGGATATAAAAATCTTATTAAGGAATGGAGTTATTTCCGTTTCTTATTTCTTTATCCTTAACGCCGAAATCTTTGATTTTGGCAATTCACGCCCGCAAGGGCAATTAACTCCGCTCCGTAAGGAGTGGAAATTAAAGCCGAGCCGACGGCTTGGCAATTAACAAAAAAATAGCACCCTATAAGGAGTGCTATTTTTAACTTCGTTTCTTGTGCGTTTTATTCGCCCAAAATTACGGTCGATTACTCACCTTTGAAGGGGAGAAGACCCATTATTCTTGCTCTCTTAATAGCCTGAGCAAGTAATCTCTGGTGCTTTACGCAAACGCCGCTGGTACGACGGGGAATAATCTTTCCGTTTTCGGCGACGTAGCGGGGACGTCTGTCACCGTTGCGGTCGAAACTCTTGTCGCTGTTTTTTTCCATATCTTTAACCAACGCGATGTAGTCTATGTCTTCCACCTTGTTGGCGCAGAAAGCACATACTTTCTTCTTCGGGGCGCGCTTATAGGACGCACTCTTGTTGTTCTTAATCATTTTACCTCCTACGGCTCGGTCGCCGTGTCAATTTCGTTAGCCTTAGAAAGGAAGATCGTCGTCTTCGATAGGCTTCAATTCAGGTCTTGCGGACCTGCCGGTGGAAGCTTCGGGAAGTTCGTTTACTTCTTCGGCTTCGTTACGGGAACTAAGGAACTGAACTTCGTCCGCTACTATTTCGGTAGTATATCTCTTCGTGCCGTCGGCGGCTTCGTAGTTCTTATTCTGGATAGAACCGCATATACCTACCTTGCTTCCTTTGCGAAGATACTTGCCGCAGTTGTCGGCGAGTCCGCGCCACGTTACGACGGTAAAGAAATCGGTCTCTTTATTGCCGTTCGCACTGTTGTAACGACGGGTCACCGCAACGGAAAATCTGCAATTCGTGACGTCGTTGGAAGTAGTGGTGACTTCGGGATCTTTGGTTAAATTTCCGATAAGAAATACTCTGTTCATGGTTCCTCTCCTCTTTAATCAGGTTTTGTAAGTTAGATTCTGGTTATCATCTGACGAACGATCTGGTCATTTATTCTCATCTGACGGTCGATTTCTGCCGGAGCAGCTGCGTCTGCGGTGAACTTAACGAGAACGTAATAGCCTTCTTTCTTGTAGTTGATAGGATACGCATATTTGCGGGTGCCCCATTTTTCTACGGCTTCTACCGTTCCGCCCAAGGTTTCGATCAAAGCAGAGAACTTGTCTACAAGCGCTTGCTTTTCTTCTTCACCAACGCCGTTATCGATGATGTACAATAACTGGTATTTGTTCATATTTACCTCCTTTTGGTCTAAAATGGCTGCCCGAGAGCAGCAAGGATTAGTATCCTCTTTTGATACTTAGTGTAAGTATATATTAAAAAAACCGCTTTGTAAAGCGATTTTTCGTACTTTTATTATAATTATTTATATATCAATATACGATAAGTTTCAGGTCGCGATTGAGAATTTTCAGTTCGTTTCTGCCCGACAAAATAATTTTCTCGCCGTCCACGGTAAAGGAGCTTCCGTCGGGGATAGTTATTACCGCGTCGGAAAAGTCGAGAAATTTAAGAATCTTGCCGTCTTTTTCTTTTTTAAGTCCGATAAAAAAGGCTCTGAAAAAGGGAAAAAATATTTCTATTTTGCCTAACAGTCCGTTGTGACGGGGGCTTTTTATTAACAGTAACTGCGCTTTTCCGTCGTTATGGACGTAGCGTTTGTTAAACTTAAAACCGAAACAGCGGGAGCAGTTTATCGCCATTATTAACGTAAATTCGTCTTTTATCACCCTGTCGCCCAAATCGATTTCGGCGTTTATTCTATGGATTTTATACGCCTTGAAGACCTGCATAAGGTACGCGAGTATCTTAAAATGTTTTTTCGTCTTTATTTTCGTTTCGTACCCTATTTCGGTAAAAGTTCCGCCGGCAAGAACGTACGCAAACTTAGTGTCGTCTATAAGTCCCATATCGACGTAACGGATACGGCGATTACCTTTCGACAATCTTTTGGCAAGCCGCATGCTTTTTGCCGTGTCGTTAAGGGTTCCGCACGGAATATACATAAGGTCGACGGTCTTTCCAGAAACGGCGTTGACGGCGGAATTGAGAGTTCCGTCGCCGCCGCAAACCGCCAGAACGTCTATTCCGTCGGTAAGGTCCTTTATAAGAACGTCGTTTTCTTCGCTGATAAAAACCGTTTCCAAATCGTAATTCTCTTTCAAAAACGCTTCTACGTCGCCGATTTTGGGCAGTTTTTTTGCGTTTCCGCTGAGAGTATTAACGACAAGCCTGCACTTTTGCATAAGTTCTCCGAAAATTGTATTCTTTTGTTATTATATGCAAAAACCGTTTTTATGTCAAACTCTATTATCTTCGTCGCTCGGTAGCGGCGAAAATACAAGGTTTTCGTGTGTTTTAAGTAAAAAAACGAAAATTTTTACCGTTACGCTTCGCAGTAGCTTGCCAGTCCGCTGTAAATAGCGAACGCCAACTCCTTGCGGTAATCGGGGTCGGACAAAAGTTTTTCGTCGTCGGCGTTACTTAAAAATCCGCATTCCACAATAACGGACGGAGCGGCGGAACATTTCAAAATAAAGTAATCGCCGCTGAGAGCCGGATAGTCTTTGCCTACGTTTTTTTGATTAAGGATATTGAGATTATTCTGTATGCCGTCGGCGAGAGCCTTGCCGCTCTTGTTCATTCCGTCGTAAAAGACCTGCGCGCCGCGGCGATTATCGCCGGGGAACTTGTTGGCGTGGATACTTACGATAAAATCGGGGTTATTTTCCTTAATTATCTTTTTCCGAGCCGCCATATCGGCTTTTTTCTTGTTGGTATCGGTATCGGCGTACAGCCCGTCGGAATTTTCTCTTGTGAGAACCACCTTGAAGCCCGCCTTTTCGAGAAATGAAGAAAGTTCCTTCGCCATATCGAGATTAAAGTCGCTCTCTCTGTACCCGGTCTTACCCACGACTCCGCCGTCTATACCGCCGTGACCGGGGTCGATAACCACTACGCTTTTGTATACGGGAGTAGCCGAAGCGGATTTGGCTATACCTATCCCTCCGAAGACGAAGACCGCGCACAAAACGATGCACAAAATTGCGATAAACAAGGTCTTTTTCTTCAAAACTATGAGTTTAAGTTTTGCCCCGTTTCCGTCGATTTTCATAAGCGATTTATTGTTCATATACTTACCTCCGTAACGCCGTGAAACTTTTTCGAGTTTTTCGCGTTTATTAAAAATTCCTTCCGTTTTAACTTACCGTCTTTTTCCCTTCGTAAGCGGTTAGGTATCCCTAAAACGCGGTAAAATTAAATTTTCATCAACGCCGCCGCTCTTTGTCTGGAGTTTTCCACAAAGTTATCCACATTGTTAAATGCGTTTGTTTTGGGCGTTATTCGTAATTTTATTGTCGAAAATACGCCGATTTTTCGACTTGTCCGCTTTCTTTTCAACTTGCGATTGTGGATAACTCGATAATTTGTCGATTATTCCACAATTTTTCCACAAGGTCGAATTTTGTCGATTAAATTTTCTTTCGCAAACGGGTTCGGTTTTGTATCGGTCGCTACGCAGAGCGGTTTCACGCCCCGTTTTAAGGTTTCACGAACGTTATCAAAAACGACGCTATCCCGACTAAAAACGTGTAAATAGAGAACACCCAAAGTTTGCGGCTTTTCATTATTTTCATAAAAAACTTAATAGCTACTATCCCCACTATAAACGCCGTTACCGCGCCCACCGCAAGGGACGGGACGTCGACCCCCGTCGCGCCGCCGGTAGCCGCTTCGACCGCGGTACCGCCCACTATCACGGGTATCGACATAAGGAAAGATAATTTCGCCGCTTCTTCTCCTTCCACTCCGCAAAGAGAGAGCGCGGACACCGTCGTTCCGCTACGCGACAATCCCGAAAAACAGGCTATCCCCTGTGCTATTCCGCTAATAAGAGCGTCTTTTACGCAGGTTTTGTCGTTCAAAGGACAAGGACTTTTCTTAATAACGTTCGGCAAAACGAGAACCACGGACGTAAGGAAAAAGAAAAACGGTAAAAACGCGTCGGCTTCCGAACAATACTTTTTGACAAACATCGCAATGACCGCCGTCGGGATAGCCGACATAACGAGAAACCGCATTTCGCTCCCCAAAGGGTTCTTAAAAACGGCTAAAATTTCTTTCCGCATTACGATACACACCGCCGCAAGGGTCGCTACGTGCAACGCAAGATTGAAAAACATGTTGTTCTCCCCCACTCCGAGCGACTCGAGAAGCACGAGATGACCGCTCGAAGACACGGGCAGAAACTCCGTCAACCCTTGCGCTAAACCTAAAATGAAACCCTGTAAAAGTTTGTTCATTATTCTTATCCTTCTTCTTTCACTATTTGTTTTTTCACGGAAAAGAAACGCAATATAAACGCTCCTATCCTTTACATAAATATGAAATCGGTGTATAATCTATGCGTTAATTTATTAAGCAAGGAGCAGACGCAAAATGAAACTCGGAGTAGTCGGTCTTCCCAACGTAGGGAAAAGCACACTCTTCAATGCCCTTACGAAAGCGGGCGCGCCCGCGGCTAACTATCCTTTCTGCACGATAGAGCCGAACGTTGGAATAGTCACCGTCAAGGACGAAAGAATAGATAAACTCACCGCTTTGTACAACAGTAAAAGCACCGTATACACGACGATAGAATTCGTCGATATCGCAGGTCTTGTCAAGGGAGCGAGCAAAGGCGAAGGATTGGGCAACAAATTTTTGTCGCACATAAGAGAAGTGGACGCGATAGTCCACGTCGTAAGATGTTTCGACGACGAGAACATAACTCACGTCGACGGCAAAATCGACCCCGTAAGGGATATAGAAACCATAAATTTGGAACTTATCTTTTCCGATATGGACGCCCTGTCGAGAAGAATAGACAAGACGAAGACCGCAATGAAGAGCGGAGATAAAAAATACAAGGAAGAACTCGATATTCTTATGAGAATAGACGCCGCTTTACAGGAAGGCAAGCCGGTAAGAAGCATGGAGTTTACGAAAGAAGAAAAAGAATTCGTGGACGGACTTTTCCTTTTGAGTTCCAAACCCGTAATCTACTGCGCCAACGTATCGGAAGGCGGCGAAGATAACGATTACGTCAAAGCCGTGACCGAGTACGCGAAAAACGAAGGCAGCGAAGTGGTCGCTCTCTGCGTAAAACTCGAAGAAGAACTTTCCGAACTGCCCGACGACGAAAAAGAAATGTTTATGGAAGAACTCGGAATTAAAGAAAGCGGCCTGGACAAACTCGTCAAAAAGTGCTATTCCCTGTTGGGACTCATAAGTTTTCTTACCGCGGGCGAAAAAGAAACGAGAGCCTGGACGATAGAAAAAGGAACGAAAGCTCCGCAAGCCGCGGGCAAAATCCATTCCGACTTTGAAAAAGGCTTCATAAGAGCGGAAGTCGTGGACTACGACACCCTTATAGAATGCGGCAGCTACAACGCCGCCAAAGAAAAAGGCAAAGTTAGAAGCGAAGGAAAAGATTACGTCTTTAAGGACGGGGACGTAGTATTGTTCCGCTTTAACGTATAAGGCGTTAATTCCCACCGACTGCTCCTTGTTATGGTAAGTTTAGTGAAGTTCAAAGTTGCACTTTGAGTGAAGTTGTCGCAGGTTGCGGCAGTGAAGTTATCGCAAGCGATAGTGAAGTTCAAAACCAAGGTTTTGAGTTAAGGGTAATATTTAAGAGAAGAAAAAATTTATCGCTCTATTGATTAACGTTAACGCCAAAATCACAGATTTCGGCGTTGGACAAGATAATAAATATAGATTACTAACGTAGAAAAGCAAGGCGGACTGCCTTGCTTCCGTATGAGTCCGACTTATGCGGATAAAGATTTTTCCGCGCAAAACTTCGTGACCGCGAAAAAATCCCGCATAACGAGTGGTCGGGAAAGGACATTATGCAGATTTCTATCGTAAACGGCAGCGTCGAGTACGACGGAGAACCGATACTTACAAAAATCGATTTTTGTCTGCGCGACAAAGAAAGAGTGGCGATAGTCGGTCGTAACGGCTGCGGAAAAACCACTCTTCTCAAAGCGTTGACGAAAGAAGTCGAACTCGTCAAAGGGGTCGGCGAAGAAGATTTCGGATTTTTCGTAACGGGCGCGCCGGTAATAGGTTTTTTGAAACAATCGGTAAAAGACGACGATAAAACTATGGAAGAAGTCGTCCTTTCCGCCTACGAAGAAATCCTTTCCGTCGAGAAAGAAACCGAAGAAGCCCTACGGGCGTTGGAACTTAATCCCGACGAGAAAAACGCAAAAAAATATTCCGCTCTGAATGAAAAATTCGATTTTTTGGGCGGTTACACCTACAAAAAAGAATATCTTACCGCCGTTAAGAAGTTCGGGTTTTCCGACGGCGATATGAAGAAAAAAATATCGGAATTTTCGGGCGGACAGCGGACGAAAATATTTTTGTTGCGACTGCTTTTATCCAAACCCGACGTGCTTTTACTCGACGAACCGACCAACCATCTCGACCTTACCGCCGTGGAATGGTTGGAAAGGTATCTTGCCGACTACAAAAAGTCTTTCGTCGTGGTGTCGCACGACAGAATGTTTCTCGATAAGACTGTAAACGCAGTCTACGAGATAGAATACGGCGAAACCACCCGTTACAACGGCAATTACACCGCTTTTATCACGCAAAAAAAGCAAAATTACGAAAAAGAACTTAAAGACGCGTACTATCGGAAAAAGGAAGCCGACAGGCTTAACGCCCTTATTGAGCGTTTCCGATACAAGGCGAGCAAAGCCGCGATGGCGCAGGCTAAACTAAAACAGCTCGCCCGCTTAGGCGACCTTAACGGACCGAAAAAAAGCGACTCGGCAACCTTCTTTTCTTCTTTCCAACCCGCTTGCGAGCCCGTAAAAGAAGTTTTTACCGCAGACAAGCTCCGTTTCGGTTACGACGAAAAAAAGCCGCTCGGAGAACTCACTCTGCGTATGCAACGGGGGCAAAAATTAGGAATAATCGGCGATAACGGTTGCGGCAAAAGTACCCTTATAAAAACGATAATGAAAATTATCCCGCCCCTTTCGGGCGTGTGCTACTTCGGTTTGCACGCGGAAATCGGATATTTCGACCAGACGAAAACGCAGAGTTTTTCTTCCCTGACCGTACTCGACGACTTCTTAAACGACTTTCCCGAACTGTCGGGAACCGAAGCGAGAACCGCTCTCGGCGCGTTTCTCTTTACGGGAGAAGACGTGTTCAAGACGGTGGGCGACCTGTCGGGCGGCGAAAAAGTAAGACTTGCGCTCTGCAAAATTTTCCGCAAAAAACCCAACTTCCTTATTCTCGACGAACCGACCAACCATATGGACATAATCGGCAAAGATACGCTTGAAGACCTGCTGAAAAAATACGAAGGCACGGTGATTACCGTATCGCACGACAGATATTTTATTAACAAAATCTGCGACCGCCTTTTAGTCTTCACTCCCGACGGACTTACCTATTTCGAAGGGAACTACGACGCATACGAAAATTACATTTCGGATACTCAAATGCAGATTAAAGAAACCCAAAAAGCGAAAAACAAAACGAGAAAAGGTTTTACCACGCCCCTGAAAGAAATCGACAAAAGAGAACGGAGAATAAATAAATTAACGAACTTGATAGAACATAACGACGAAGAATTAAGCCGCCTTAACTCTAAGCTCAATTCCCCCGAAGTCTTCTCCGACTATATAAAAATTACCGAGATTCAGAACAGGATAGAAACCCTGAAAGAAGAAAACGACGGCTACGCCGAAGAGTGGCTTATTTTACAGGAAGAACTCGAAACCTTGAAACGA
Source organism: Christensenella sp. UBA6420 (assembly GCA_002439705.1). Taxonomy (GTDB): domain Bacteria; phylum Bacillota; class Clostridia; order Christensenellales; family DTU072; genus CAG-1782. Next base: position 19,531 of record DJPE01000056.1, on the reverse strand, counting down.
GAATACGAAAATAGATAAGCCTTGCTTTCACCGCAAGGCTTTTTACTGCTTTTCAACCGGTTACAATTTGTAGTCGGTTCGCTGCCCCGTCGGAACGGCGTTCGTTTACGCTTGCTTGGTTTTACCGCCGTTTTTATCGCGTTTTTCCGAAAACTGCGCGGAGCCGTTGCAAGAAAGATTTTCTTTCGACAAATTTCGGTTCGATTACGATTGATTTAATTTCCGTTTACAATTATAATAATATCGTATGTTGAAAAGATATAACCAAAGGCTCTATAAAAGGTTTTTCAGGCTCGCGAAAAAGTATACCGCCAAAGGATATTCCCTTGACGACCTTTTTTCCATACTGAAAAGCAAAGATTCTTTCGTTATTCTTTTCGTGCTGATAATAAAAGCGTTGTTTAACCTGAAAGATTCGGACTCCTGCGATTCTTCCGAAAACTATAATTTCTTTTCTGACGATTCCGATAAAAATCTTTCTTCAAACACCGATTTCTCGGAAACCGTCTTCCGTTCCGACGCTTTTCCCGCGATGTACCGATTAGAATACGGGCTTTAAGCCTTACGCGCGAGAGAAAAATTAAAAACGGAGGACGCATTATGCAAAAATTTATCGTATCCGCGGAAAACACCTGCGATTTGCCGCAAGATATTCTGACGGAACTCAATATAAGAATCATTAACTTACATTACTATCTCGACGGCGAAGAATACCCGTGCGACAATTTCGACCCGAAAGCCTTTTATTCCAGATTAAGAAACGGAGCTACCTGCTCCACGAGTCAGCCTAATCAGGAAGAATTCAGGGAGTTTTTTACCAAAACTCTCGACGAAGGCTACGATATTCTTCACCTTGCTTTTTCTAAAGTGCTTAGCGGAACTTACAACAACGCCGTAGCCGTCGCCGAAGAACTCCGTCCCCTTTACCCCGAAAGAAAAATTTTCGTAATAGACACCAAAAGCCAGTCGGGCGGGCAAGGGCTTCTTACCGAACTTACCGCGCGTTACGCTATGACGGGAGCGACGATAGAAGATACCCGTCAATACGCTCTCGACCATATCCAGAGAGTAAATCATATCTTCACGATTAACGATTTACGTTCGCTCGCGAAAAGCGGAAGAGTAAGCCATGCGGAAGCCTTCATCGGCAACCTTTTGCAAATTAAGCCTTTACTTTACACCGACCCCGAAGGGCGGCTTACTCCCTATCAGAAAGTCTTTTCGAGAAAACTTTCCCTTAACGGTCTTTGCGACAAAGTAAAAGCTCTGTACGACGGCGACTGCAAAAAGATTTACATAACCCATAGCGACTGCCTTAAAGACACCGAATACGTCGCGGAAAAGCTCCGTCAGATTCCCGGAGCGGAAGAAGTAAGGATCTTCCCGCTGAACCCCGTAATAGGCTGTCACACGGGCGCGGATACGATAGCCATATTCTTCACTTCCGCCGACAGAAACGTAAAAAGAGGCTGATACTATGGGCAAACTATGGTATTCCTTCGCGATGTGGTTGTCGCGCAATTTCCTGTTCAAAAAACCCGAAATTACCTACGAAGAACCCTTACCCGAAGACGAACCCGTTATGATTCTCGCAAATCATGCGGGAGCGGACGGACCGACTTATTCTCATCTGTATCTGCCCGAACCGAAAAAAATCTGGCTCATTAACTACGTCGTTCGGAAAGACACTTCGGCGAAGTTTATTTTTCACGACTTCTTTTGCGGACGGAGTAAAAAGCATAAGGGTTGGTGGAAATTTTTAGCAAAGCTTACGTCTTTCCTTTTACGCCCGCTGCTCTTACGCGTGCCGCATATAAAGGTCTATCACGACTCCCGCATGCTCGACACGTTCAGAGAAAGCGTAGACGCTCTCGTCGACGGCAATAATTTAGTGGTCTTCCCCGAATGTCCTAAGCCTTATTCCCCGTTCGTCAACGATATTTACGGCGGTTTCGCCGAGATAGGAAAGCTCTATTTCGACCTTACCGGCAAGGCTCTTAAATTTTTTCCCGCCTATATTTGCAGGGATTTAGGGAAAATTTCGGTAGGAAAACCCGTCGTCTTCAACCCCGAACTCCCCGCAAGAAAGCAAAGAAACGTAATTAGAGAAGGAATTCGCGACGGAATAGACCGTTTGGGCAGACTTCTTCCCGAACACAAAACCCATCCGTTTCTGACGAAAGAGTGGTACGAAACCTACGGCGAATACGTCGACAACCCCCTTGAATACTGGAAAATATTTGAAGAGTAAAACTGTCGCATTTTAATAGTATGGGTATCCGTAAAATATATTGCGGATACCTTTTTTGTTGTTTATTTACTTTCATCTTACTCCGAAAAAACGGCGGAACGACGGAAGAATTTTCCTTTTTTCCGAGTGTAAATTTTTGAGGAAAACGGCGGTTTTAC
>DJPE01000056.1:0-17075 GCA_002439705.1 Christensenella sp. UBA6420 | reverse complement strand
GCGGGGAAGTAAAACTTTTTTATTTCCCCTTGCAAAATACTCGTTTAGCATTTATAATATATACTACGATAATATATTTAGCAGTAGGCGTATACGTTTACTGCGCGTGCGTACGGAGGCATAATGGCAGTCAAGGTCAACAATACCGCATCTATAAGAAAAGCGCAACGTTGGAGCGAAAGCGACGACGCGGCTCTTTGCGTGCTTCTCAAAAGAAAAATTAAAGACGTGAACGTGGCTCTCCGCGAAAGCGACAGTCCCTACGAAAGAGCAAGACTCAAAGAGCAGAAACGCCATTATAAGACCATGCTCGTGAAAGTGGAAAACGGCGCGTATAACGGCGATATACTTTTCAGCGAATTGCAGGCTTCGGCGGCTTTACGGACGGAACAGAACGTTCACTCCGCGGCTTACGCCACCACTGCCGGCGCGAAAAAATATAACTCTTCCTACGAGAATATGGATTTCGATTACGAAACCGCTTTCCGTAAAAAACGTTATTACGGAGCCGGGCTTCCGCTCTTCTTGCTTATACTCAGCATAATCATGCTCGCGGTGTTCGTCGTGAGCGCCTTTATCCCCGCAGAAACTTCGCAGCAAATGGCAAAAAACGGCGTGCCGCTTAACAGCCTTTTCGTATACAAATTAGGCGCGGACACTCTCGATATAGAAATAAACAACACCGCCGATATAGTCTGGCCGAGCGGAACTTTCGCCGAAGGCTATTCGCAGCTAAAAAACGGCACTCAGTACGTCGACGCCGACGGCAACACCCCCGCAAAAGTAAGACTCAACGCCGACTTAGGTATGACTTCGGTTTACATTTCTCCGTTCGACGTCGTTAAAGCATGGTTCAAGACCCCGATGCTTAAAAAGACCCGTCTGGACTTTCTGGAAGACAACAAACTGTTCCAGGGCGACAGCTACTATTATATCTGTCTTTTCTCGGGAACTAAAGGTGAAGCTCTCGTAATAAAGAAAGACGAAGACGGTAATTTCGACCGTTCGGTCATTTTTCGCCATATAGGAACTTACGGCACGATAATGTTCCTGCTCGCCACTTTCATTCTCACCGTACTGAACGTTATTATAAATATAATAAGGCTGTTTACCTACACTTCGAGAAGACTGCACGCGATTACCTTTATAAGTTTTCTTACGTCGGTACTTATGCTGTTCGGTCCGGCGATGGCTACGATGGAAGGCACCGACTTCGGCGGAGCGATATCGACGTATTTTTCCAACCTTACCGACGCGAAAGGATTTATGGCCAACGCCGACGCCACCGCAGGAATAAGCGTACTCATGCTTCTGCCTGCGGCGATAAGCCTTATTATGATGATTTTGCCGTTGTTCTTTAAGAACAGATTAAAACGTCGTCCCACTTACGTTCCCGCCGGCAACAGCCCCCGTCAGGCAATCGACGACCCGATGTACGCCGACGAAGCCACGTTGCGTAAGTTGGTGTAAAGTAAATAAAAATAAAGAACCGTCTTCACCTTTTCGAAAAGGCGGAATAAGTATAGATTATGTTTGACACGTTAAAAAGCGATTTGCAGGCGGCGATGGAACGCGACCCTGCTGCTAAAAGCAAAATAGAAATTTATTTTACCTACGGCGGATTCCGCGCTCTGAGAGCTTACAGAAAGGCGCACCGCTATTATCTTCGCGGACATACTTTTATCGCCCGCGTTATTTCGGCAAGAGCAAGAAAAAATACGGGTATAGACATTCATCCTGCGGCAAAAATCGGTAAAGGGGTATTTATCGACCACGGCGTGGGGCTCGTAATAGGAGAAACAGCCGAAATCGGCGACGGAGTTACTATCTATCAAGGCGTGACTCTCGGCGGCACGGGTAAAGACGTCGGGAAAAGACACCCTACCATAAAAGACGGCGTAATGATTTGCGCGGGAGCCAAGGTATTAGGACCCGTCACTATCGGCGAATACAGTAAAATAGGTGCCGGCAGCGTGGTTCTTAAAGACGTTCCGCCCCACAGTACAGTCGTCGGCGTACCGGGAAGAGTGGTAAGGATGCGCGGAGAAAAGTATCTCGACATGGACCAGAAACTCCCCGACCCCGTGCTGGAAGAATTCGACAGAATAAATCACCGTCTGTCTTCGGTGGAAGAAAAACTGAATATGCACCCTTGCAGATATTCAATCTCGCAGGAAATAGAAGAAGAATCCACTAAGAAAACAGACTGAATACGGAGAAATATATGAAAGTTTATAACACGCTGACAAGAAAAAAAGAAGAGTTTATTCCGATAAAACCTAATCTCGTGACTATGTACTCGTGCGGGCCTACCGTTTATAGCTACGCGCATATAGGGAACCTGCGTACCTACGTTTTTATGGATTTGGTCCGCAGAACGTTCCGCTATAACGGTTGGAAAATTAAAGGCGTAATGAATATTACCGACGTAGGGCACCTTCTTTCCGACGGCGACGACGGCGAAGACAAGATGCAGAAAGCCGCCCGCGAGCAGAAAAAGACTCCGTGGGAAATTGCCGACTACTATTCAAAAATCTTCTTTAAGGATATCGAAGCTCTTAACATCGGTCGTCCGGAAATAATCGCGAAAGCCACCGACCATATCCCCGATATGATAAAGTTCGTCGAAGGGCTTTTGGAAAAAGGTTTCGCATACGAAATAAGCGACGGCATTTACTTCGACATATCTAAGTTCCCGTCGTACGGAAAACTTTCCGGTCAGTCGATAGAAGAAAAAGAAGCGGGCGCGCGCGTGGAAGAAAACTCCGAAAAGCGTCACCCCGCCGATTTTGCACTCTGGAAAAAAGCCGACAAGAACCACATTATGCAGTGGGAAAGCCCGTGGGGAATGGGTTATCCCGGCTGGCACATAGAATGTTCGGCAATGAGCCGTAAGTACCTCGGAGAAGTGTTCGACCTTCATACCGGCGGCATCGACGCAGTACCCGTCCACCACGAAAACGAGATAGCGCAGAACGAAGCTCTCGCCGGAAAAAAGACGGTAAACTATTGGATGCACGGCGAATTCATGTTGGTCAACGGCGGCAAGATGAGCAAATCTCTCGGCAACACCTACACTCTCGACCAACTCGCAGCTATGGGCTACGACCCGCTCGATTTCCGTTTCTTCTGCCTGAACGCTCATTACAGAAAGAAACTCAACTTCACTTTCGAAGGAATGAACGCCGCAAAAACGAGCCGCGATCGCTTAAATAACGCCGTATATTCCCATAAAGGCGGCAAAAACGCAATTCCTGCGGAAACCTTAGCGAAATATGAAAAAGAGTTTGCAGACGCCGTTTTCGACGATATAAACATCCCCCTTGCCTTAGGCGTGGTATTCAATATGCTTAAAGAACCGAAGAGCAACGATATATATAATCTCGCTCTGAAATTCGATAAAGTGTTGGGACTCTCTCTCGACAAAATCACTCCCCCCGCAAAGGAAGAAACGAAAACCGAAGTTCCCGAAGAAATCGCTGCTTTAATCGAAGAAAGAAAGCAAGCGAAAAAGGATAAAAACTTCGCTCTCGCCGACGAAATAAGAAGCAAAATAAACTCTCTCGGCTACGAAGTAAAAGACACCCGCGAAGGCGCGGTAGTGACTAAATTATAGACAAATTTCCGCCGTGGGCGGAACGTGTTGCCACTGCGTGGCGTTAATTTCCGCTTCGTGGAGGTAATTGCCAAACAAGTTTGGCGTTAATTGCCCTTACGGGCGTGAATTTCCAAAGCTAACGCTTCGGAGTTGAGGATATAAAGTACATGACGGAATAGACGTGTTTTTTATTCCGTTTTTATCTGTAAATAGGGTTTTGTATATCCCGCCCACCCACCCTAATGGGTATTTTTATCCTTATGTAAATAACGTCCATTCAAGTAATATGTTTGTTGAAAAAGATTAGCTTTATTAAATTCGGAGGTAGTCTATCCATATTTTAACAAAGCGTATTCAAGTAATATGTTTTGTTGAAAAAGATTAGCTTCGTTAAATTCGGAGTTGGTTTATCCATATCTTAATAAAGTTCGTTCAAGTAATTAGTTCGTTGAGAAAAATATACTTCGTTAAATTCGGATAGGGGGGAACATTATGAGGAAAGGGGTTTATTAAGGGGGCTTGGAGCGATGCCCCCTTAATTTTTTATTATTTTACGAAATAAATTTATTTTAAATGTATTGCTCTTTCTTTACCTAACAAGCAAGACGGACTTGTCTTGCTTCCCTGTAAGTCCGACTTATGCGGACTTAGATTTTTCCGCACAAAGTCTTACAACTGCGGAAAAATCCCGCATAACGAGTGGTCGGAGATGCGGCTTGTATGTTTCTTTGCTACTTTCTTTTCACACCGAAAAGAAAGTAAAAAGCTAATCTTATAAACAAAAACGGAATAGAACGCACGCCTATTCCGTCATATACTTTATTTATATCCTTAACTCCGAAGCGTTAGCTTTGGAAATTAACGCCCGTAAGGGCAATTAACTCCGCTCCGTAAGGAGTGGCAATTCACGCCGAGCCTACGGCTTGGCAATTAACTCCGCCTACGGCGGAACTTCACCGTTTTTATTCCAAAACGATTATCATTTCTCCGCTCTGCGCCAGGGCGATTATTTTAGTAATCGTATTACCGCTTTCTAAATTAAGGTTTGCGACGTATTCGGCAAGCTCCGCCGCGTCTACGCTGCTCTTTACCGAGATTACGGTCTTCGCGGCGACTTTATCGAAAGATTTTATTAAGGTTCCGAATTCTTCCGCGGAATTTATCGTAGCGTTATTGCCGTTTACGGTAATCTTTTCGTAAGCGTTATAATCGGCGTTGCAGGGGCGTTTTTCGCCCGTTTCGGTCACGCCGTCGAAGTAGGAAGCGTAGGTTTCGTCGGATATAAGGAAGTAACGCCTGTCGGGCATATTCACGCCGTCTTGCACGGTTACGCCGTTGGTACAGTCCACGATATAGTACGAGTCGTTAATAAGGACTTTGTTCCAGGCGTGGGCGGCTCCGTTTACCTTTCCGACCACTCTTTCGCACTTTATTCCTTCTATTCCGCAGAGAAGAACGAAGGCTTTACTTATGCCGTCGCAGACCGCTTTGTTGTTGTCGAAAACTCCTTCCAAACGGAAACCGGGATAGTAATAGAAGTCTTCGCCGCCGCCTAAGGTAAGTTCGGCAAGGTTTTTATCGTAAGTTACGTTTATCGTAAGGTAGTCGAAGAACGCCGCCGCTTTCTCCGCGTCGGTCATCTCTTCCCCTATTATCGAATCGACCACGCGTAAAGCCTTTTCGTACAGGACTCTCACGCTGTCGGCGGTAAAGTACGGTTTATATCCGTCCGCCACTGCTTTGTAGAGCTGTTCGCTCGTGCTTACTTCTTTCGATTTTCTCGCGTCCACTGCGTGACTTCCGTAATTATTTCCGTACGGAGTAGCCGAGTACGCGGAAGAAACGTATCCGCTTACCGTCGCCGCGGTATCTTCTTTAAGTCCGTTTTCGTCGGGAATAAGCATCGTTATCGAATATCCGCCGTCCGAGACCGTGCCGAACAGATATCGGTATATTCCCGTCACGCAATAGGCGTTCTGCGCGCCGAGTACCGCTTTGTATATTCCTTTCACGCTTTCGGCGATTTCTTCGGGAACGGTCCCGTCAAAATAGTCGTCGGCTTCCGCTAAGTCGAAATCGGCTATCACGTTAAAGCGGAAAGATTTATATCTTACCGAGTCTATGGTTTCCAGCCCGGCTGTTATTCCGTCTGAGTCGGGATAATAATCGGATATGAAGGATAATAAGTTTCCCAGCTCTTCCATGCTCCGCAAATATCTCGTCGTCACGCCGTTCACGGGGACTAAATAGGAATAATACGCAGGATTTATTCTCGCGTAACTTCTCGTTTCTTCTCCCGTTGCGTTGTAGTAATAAGTTTTACTAAACAAACTTCCGTCCGCCTTTATTCTCACTTCGAACGAATCGTTCAGCGTAAGGTCCGCCGCGGGAACTAAGAAGTAACGGTTTCCGTAGTCGTCGCCGTCATTATAAAGGATAGTGTCTTCCCCTTTCTTTATTTCCACGGTGTAATCTTCCACTCCCAACGGAGCGTCCCAGGTAAGAAGAACGCGATAGTCCTTTCCGTCGTACCACCCGGTAATCGTCACGTCGTCTATAAGACTTAATTTTTCTTTATAGTTTTCTCCTAGTTCGTCGTTACTTACCAACCCGTCCTCGAAATCGACGTGCCCTTCGTTAAGTCCGCAGACTTTAATAAGTTCCGACGTGTAAACGAATTCGACTTCGTTTTCTTTTCCGTCGGTCGTTTCGGTGACCGTAGCGGGTACGCCGTTCAAGGTGGCGTTGGCGACTATCTTATATAGTCCTGCGTTATTTATCGTGTAGAAGAACTTTTCGCCGTTGCTCGAGTGTCCTATCGCTTGCGCTTCCCCTATAATTTCACCGTCCGCGTCGCACTCGGCAAGGAAATAGTTATAGGTTTCCGGCGGCGCGCCGTATTCGAAAAGATACGGTTCGGCTACTATGGTATCCCCTGCCGAAAACTTCGTCGCGGAAAAGTCAAAATCTTTCGTCGTGACAGTCTTTCCTTCGTTGTCCACGCCTTTTGCCGTCAGCGTGTAATCGCCTTCGACGTTAATGGTTCTCGTCAGATTCCTGTCGCTTGCAGTTGTGTATGCGATAAGTTTTCCTTCGCGGGCGTCGGTTTTCCGTTTAAGATACCATTTGTATCCCACGACGGCACTCTGTCCTTCTGTAAGAGTGAACGTTACATTTTCCCCGTATCGGTAGCTCGAACCTAATGCCGAAGCAAGATTGTCGTAATTAAGTCCGAAACCCTGGAACTTTGCGTAAATCGTTATAAGTTCCGAATACAGAACTTTCGGAGCTTTGTCTATGCCTTCGTAGTTGGACGTAATTTCCACTTTTATGCGGTAACTCGTTCTCGATTCCACGTTGGGGATATGTTCGTACTGTCTTGCGTCCAGACCGAGAGATTCCACACGCTTGTCGTCCACGAACCACAATATTCTCACGTCGGGATCGGAATGTGGGTCTAACGACATAAGGTTAAAGTTAATGGCTTTGAAATGGCCGAGTACCTGATTATATTGCGGGTTGCTGTCGGAGACTTCGAGCCTGTATCTTCCTTCCGTGTAGACTACCGCGACTTCCAGACGTCCCGTTATCTTTCTGCCGCTTGCAGTAGTGCTTTCGCAAAGTATATAAGTTCCGCCCGCGGATACGGGAGTAACGTAACCCGTCGAGTCTACGGTGGCTACTTTGTCGTTAAGAGAACGGTAAGAAACCGCTCTGCCGTCCTGCGCGTGGTAGGGCGTAAATATTGGCGTAGCTTTGTACCCTTCGCCGTTATACAAAAGTTCTATCTTGTCGGGGTCGAATTCTATCTCCCTTACCGCAACGTACTCTATCGTTACGCTGACTATCAATGAAGCGTTCTTGTTCGTCGTGGACGTGACGGTCACGGGAATAATCGTGTTTTCGGGAACGGCCTGTCCGGTCGCGGACAAAAGCCCCGAAGAAGTCACCCGGAGATATTGCAGATATTCGCTCGGAATATAGTAATTCAGTTTTTGGTTGGTGGCGTTTTCGGGCAGAACGTTTACGTTGAGCTGATAGGAAGAAGTTTCGCCCGACGGGCTTAAATACACGCTCGCCGTGTCCACGGTCAGACGTTCCACTTCGACGTAATCGCTCGGACGACCGAACGAATCCGTGCAAGCGGTCAGCGTAATAACCCCGACTATCGCAAGAACAAGCGTAAGAAACCCTATAATAAATTTTTTCATACTATAAATATAATATTAAACGCTCGTTTTGTCAATACACTTTCCGACCTTTCGTTGTCACGAAGTGGCGTTAATTGCCAAGCCGTCGGCTCGGCGTTAATTTCCACTCCTTGCGGAGCGGAGTTAATTGCCCTGCGGGCGTGAATTGCCAAAATCATAGATTTCGGCGTTAGGGATAATCAATAGAGCGATAAAGTTTTTCTTCTCTTAAATATTATCCTTAACTCAAAACCTTGGTTTTGAACTTCACTATCGCTTGCGATAACTTCACTGCCACAACCTGCGGCAACTTCACTCAAAGTGTAACTTTGAACTTCACTAAATTACCATAACTCCGAAGCGTCTGCTTCGGAAATTAACGCCACGCAAGTGGCAATTCACGCCCGTTAGGGCAATTAACCTTATTATGTGAATAAGCTCGGCGAGATAAATGTTCCCGTCCGCTCTTATTCATCGCTTTTTCGCTTGAAAAAACCCGATTATTATTATATACTATCGGTTATGAAACGTTATTTGCCGATATCCGCCGAAAATATTCCCGAAAAGGTACTCGCCGACTACGCGCCGCTTGCTCTCAGTATGGTTGGCGATTCTGTTCACACTCTTTTTTTGCGGGCGTATTTTTCGGAATTAAATCCGTATAAAAACGCAAAAATTCACGTCGAAGCGTCGAAATTTGCCTGCGCTCCGTCGCAAGCCGAAGACGCGAAAATAATGTTGCCGCTCCTTACCGAGCAGGAAAAACGGATTTTTAACAAAGCAAAAAACGCCAAAATAAACACCGTACCCAAGCACGCGTCGTTTTACGAATATCAATTAGCCACCGCTTTCGAAGCGGTCACGGGATACCTTTATCTGTCGGGACAAAACGACAGATTAGCGTGTTTGTACGACGCGATATACGAAAATAAGTTATCCGAAACGAAAAGTCCGGATACCGAAAACCATAATAATCCTAATTCATAAGGGGGAAAGAAAAATGTTGCTGGAAGGAAGAAACGCCGTCACCGAAGCTTTACGCGGCGACGTCACGATAGAAAAGGTCTTGATATTAAAGGACGCTCCGAACATAAACTCGAAGCCCGTGGTAACTATGTGCCGCGACAAAAAGATACCGGTTCAGTTCGTGGACAGGTACGCTCTGGACAGGCTTTGCAAGGGCGGCGACCACAGGGGTTTCGTTGCCGTTACCACCGAGTATAAATACGCGGAAATGGAAGAAATTACCGAAAGAAAAGGTAAAGACAGATTAGTCGTTTTGTGCGACGGAATAGAAGATCCGCATAATCTCGGCGCGATAGTAAGAGTCGTGGACTGTGCGGGAGCGGACGGAATAATCATCCCCCGTCGCAGAAACTGCGGCGTGACCGACACCGTCGTAAAGGTATCGAGCGGCGCGGCAAGTCACGTAAAAATTGCGAAAGTAGCCAATATTAACGACGCAATAAGAAGCCTTAAAGAAGACGGTTATATCGTCCTTGCGGCGGATATGGACGGCGAAAGCATCTACAAAACCAATCTTAAAGGCGATATAGCGATAGTGGTCGGCGGCGAAGGCGACGGCGTGCATCAGCTCACGAAAAAACTTTGCGACGGAGTAATAAGCCTGCCGCAGAACGGCAAAGTCAATTCCCTTAACGCGTCGGTCGCGGCGGGTATCGTTCTTTACGAATGCGTAAGGCAAAGGAGCAATCTCTAAGTGGACGACAAAGAACTCGATTTGGTGAAAAAAGCCCAGACCGGCGACTCGGAAAGTATGGAAGCGCTCATCGCCCGCTATATGTGGATAGCGAGAAGCAAGGCGAGAAAATATTTTTTGGTCAGCGGCAGTTACGACGACCTTTTGCAGGAAGGTCTTATGGGTATTTTTAAGGGTATCCGCGATTACGACCCCGAAAAGAACGACAACCTTTCGGCGTTTATAAGCATGTGCGTGGGCAGTCAGATAAAGGACGCCATCCGCTCGTCTTCGAGAGCGAAACACAAACTCCTTAACGACGCGGTGTCTTTGGACGGTCTCGACAACAACCTGCCGTCGGAATTCATTTACGACCCCGTGCACAACTATATAGAACGGGAAGGCGTGGACAGCTTTTACCAAAAAATGTCGCAGCTCTTCAAACCCGAACAGCTTAAAATTCTGAAATACTACTTCGAAGGATACACCTACACCGAGATTTCCGACCTGACGGGAATACCCGTAAAAAAAGTGGACAATACCCTTCACCAGATAAAGACGAAAATAAAAAAGAACAAGGACCTTTTCGAACAATGAACGTAGGCGTAATCGACGTGGGCAGCAACTCCGTCCGTCTCCTTTTCGACGGAGAAAAACACGTAAAAAACACTCAGCTTTCCAAAAACCAATTACCGGGCGGACCCCTTAAAGAATCGCAGATAACCGGCACTTACGAAGCGGTAAAAAAATTCGTGAACTTCGTAAGAGAGCACGACGGCGAAGTAAGAATATTCGCCACCGAAGCGGTAAGAAGCGCCTCCAACCGCGATTACTTCGTTTCTCTTATAGAAAATCTCGGCGTGAAAGTGGACGTCCTATCCCCCGAAAGAGAAGCTCTGATAGGCTTTACGGGAACGTATTTCGGCGACGGAACGACGCAAGCCGTTCTCGACGTGGGCGGAGCTTCGAGCGAACTTATAGTAGGTTCGGATAAAGGAATATTCTATTCCCACTCCCTGCCGCTCGGCTCGGTCAGGACGAGAGATTTGGGGCTTTGTCCACCCGAACTTAACGAAACGGTAGCCCAAAGGGTGCTCGAATACGGAAAAGTCCCCGCTTTTTCCGAACTCGTAAGCATTGGTGGCACGACTTCAACTCTCGTGGCTATAAGAAATAAGATGAGAGATTACGACAGAAACGAAGTCCACCTTTCCGTCCTTACCCGCGACGAAATTCTCGATATCGTGGAATACATAAATTCCGTACCGACGGAACTCCGCCGATATATAACCGGCTTGCCGTATGAAAAAAGAGACGTAATCCCCGCCGGCGGCGTACTCGTAGCCGAAATAATGAAATATCTCGGCGTGACCGAACTTACCGTCAGCGAAAACGATAATCTCGAAGGCTACCTTAAACTTTTAGCGTCGGGCGAAATTAAATAGTATACGTTCCGACTCAAACAATTGTAGTAGAAACTTCTGCGATTATAATGGCATTTTATACTAAAAGTATCGCTTTTCCATTCACTCTCCGTATTCTATATCCTTTATGATGTCTATGACTGTTTTCCCTGCGATTTTATGGTTTAGCAAGAAATTATCAAACGTTTCATACTCTGCTATATCATTTCCGTTTGAATATACTTTTATGATTTTACCGTGCGGTTCTAAAACAAAAGAATAACCGTCATACTCTAATTGCACTTCATTCTGTTCATTTACACATGCGTCTTCTATTTGTTGAAGAAACGCAATATCATCATTATCAACATTATATTTAGTTAAATCAACCATTATAAAAATCTCCTTTTCTTTTTAGCTTTCTTTAATTCCTTTTTCTCTATCTTGTTCGGGTCTCTGGCATTGGACCTACTGCCTTTGTAAATATCATGCACATGGTCATAAGGTCTGTGTCGGTCAGTGACGTCCATATCTTTATAAGCCCAACCGTCTTTACCGTACTTTCTTCTCGAACGGAAATTCCCGGTTTTTATGTTGTATGTGTCGATATACGTCAGCGGGAAACACTTCATTGGCTTTTTGTTTTCGCTTGTCTTTGGAAATGCTTTGCCTTGATGAAATTGTTTATACGATCTTTTTGTCAAATTATATCACGTCCTTTTTTATTAGTCAAAGTACATATTTTACCTTGCAAATATATTGTAACAAACAACCATTCATACTTATAACAAATTCATGTCTGCCGTGTTTGAGTTTGCAGAGTAGACAATATAATAGAAAATTCCCGTGTTTTGCTATATTTTGGGTAGACATCTTGTATACTGCGACAAAAAATAACTTTTAGCGTCGGACGAAATTAAATAATTTTTCTTTTATAAAAACACGTCCTTAAAAAGCGAAAGCGAACGGCAAAAAATCGTTCGCCTTTTATAAAAAAAGCGTCCCTTACGGAACGCTTTTTTATTTTAGTTTACTATCAGAGAGTTTTGATATAAGCGGCGAGTTCGTTAAAGATTACGTCCAAGCCGTGAGCGCCTGCGTCGGGGTAGCCTATGCTGCGTTCGCCTACGGTGCCCGCTCTGCCGAGAGTAGCAACGTGAGTCTTAGTAGCTTCCGCTCCGTCGTGAGCCGCTTTCGCGCCAAGGTCAAGACCTTCTCTGAGAGCTTTTCCTTCTTTCGCCGCCTTAGTCAAAGCGATAGCGCAGGGCTTCAAAGCGTCGACCAAAGTCTTGTCGCCGATTTCCGCGCCCTTGCCGAAGGACTTTTTACCGGTTTCGTAAACGCCGCGGTTAGCTTCGGTGAAAAGGAAAGCGATATCTTTAAGGTCTACGACTTTCTTGCCTGCCATAGCCTTACCTGCGTACTTGAACGCGCTTCCCCAGATAGGACCGGACGCGCCGCCGCAGTATTCTTTGATTATTTCGGAACAGCTTACCAAAAATTCGCCTATATCGCCTTTCTTTCTGGTAGCCCAGTCGGCTTTAAGCTGTCTGAATCCCTTAGCGATACTCATACCGAAGTCTCCGTCGCCCATTTTGTCGGCTTCGCAAAATGGAACTTCGTTTTCGATGATTATATCGGCCATCTTGTCCACTATCTGTACGAAAGCGGCGGTGTTGATGGTTTCGGTAACTTCGGGTTTGCCTTCTACTTCGTAGACTGCGTTGGTATCTTCTTCCGCCGCGACGGCTTTGGTGGCTTTCTTAGCAGCGTGAGCTTCCGCTACGGGAGTGATGTTGAGAGCCTTAGCGATAGCGTTCATAGCTTCTACCGCGGCTGCAGCCTGTTCGTTCATAGCTCCGCCCCAAGTGAGCGCGGGGGTATTTACGGGGTAATCGACGAGTTTTTTCAACTCTTCGTCTACTCTCAATACGCTTATGGACGCGCCTGCCATGTCGATGGACGTCATAAAGTTGCCGACGACGGTACGGTGAATTTTAATTCCTTCCGCGTTAAGAGCGTCGGTAGTGGACTTGTTAAGGATATAAAGTTCCTGCAAAGGAGTTCCGCCGAAACCGTTGATGAGAAGCACTATCTCTTCGTCCTTTTTGAGTCCAAGGTCTTCTTTAAGGTCTTTCACGATGCGTTCTGCGAGATTGTCGCTGAATTTACCGTTGCTGTAATCGATCTTTTCGCGGAAACGTCCTGGTTCGCCGTGGATACCTACGCCGAATTCCATTTCGTCGTCGCCGATTTCGAAGGTGGGATGTCCTGCCGCGGGAACGGTACAGCTAGTGAAAGCGAAACCGAAGGAACGTACGTTTTCGATGACCTTGTTGGCTACTCTCTTGACTTCTTCGAGTTCTTTACCCTGTTCGGCGGCTGCGCCAGCGCATTTGTGAAC
This sequence comes from Christensenella sp. UBA6420, assembly GCA_002439705.1. Classification (GTDB taxonomy): domain Bacteria; phylum Bacillota; class Clostridia; order Christensenellales; family DTU072; genus CAG-1782. The sequence continues at coordinate 3,781 of DJPE01000056.1, read as the reverse complement.
GAGTATGGTACCGGCTACGCCTCTGCGACCTACGGTGTAAAGGCTGTCTTTTACGGCGATATCGTCGTTTACGTAAACGGCGTCTACTTTGAGTCCGTCGTCCTGAGCGTCCGCCATAGCGTTGTTGAAGTTCATGCAGTCGCCGGAATAGTTCTTTATTATGAGAAGCACACCCTTATCGGTAGCGCATTTTTTGATAGCGTTATATACCTGAACCTGGCTGGGAGAAGCGAATACGTCACCGCAAACAGCCGCGTCGAGCATACCTTTGCCGACGAAACCTGCGTGAGCGGGTTCGTGTCCGCTGCCGCCGCCGGAGATAAGGCTTACTTTGTCTTCGTTGATTTCTTTTTTCTTAACGATTTTGAACTTTTCTACGAATTCCAATTCGGGGTGAGCCATGGCAAGACCGTGACACATATCGTAGACGAAAGTTTCAGGGGTGTTCATTATTTTTTTCATTGCAAACTCCTTAATAGTAAGTATAGTCGGGAGCGACCGCTCCCGACTAACCGTAAATGTTTTTAGATATTTTAGTCGTCGAGACCTTTGTAAGCGCGACCGATCTTATCTGCGGTCTTTATTGCCGCAATAACCATTTCTTCGGTTACGGGGAAAGGCATATTGTGGATGGATTCGTCGGGGATGCAGGTCTTGGCAGCTACTACTTTCAATTCTTCTTCGGTAAGTTCGATTCTTGTTACTTCGCCGGTCTTCTTGTTGGTCATAAGGTCTTCCAGACATACGGGAAGTCCTACGGTTTCGCAGAAGTCGAGAACTTCGAAGAGTTCTTCTTCGGGGCTGTTTTCGAGAATCAACTGGCATATAGTACCGAAAGCTACTACTTCGCCGTGGAAGTTGTTAAGGTGAATATCGTGTACTGCGGTAAGTCCGTCGTGCATAGCGTGCGCGCCTGCAAGACCGCCGGATTCGAATCCGAGACCGGAGAGAAGAATGTTGGTTTCTACAATCTTTTCGAAAGCGGGGGTTATTGCGTTGTTTTCGCAAGCTACTTTCGCTTTATATCCGTCGGAGATAAGGTTCTTGTAGCAGAGTTCTGCCAAAGCGGCGGCGGTGTGAGTTCCGTATCCCAACAAGGTGCCTTTCTTACGGTTAGCTCCGCAAGGAAGTCCTGCGTTTACGTTGGATACGCTTCTTACGTTGGCGCGAGCTTCGAAGTAAGTGGAAAGAGCGTCGCCCATACCGGATACCAAGAAACGAGCGGGAGCGTTTGCAATAACGTTAAGGTCGATGAGAACAACGCTGGGGCTCTGACGGAAGTAAGCGTAATCGTCGAACTCGTGGTCGTCGGTGTAAAGAACCGCACTGTGAGAAGTAGGAGCGTCGGTAGCCGCGATGGTCGGGCAGATGATGAGCGGATTGCCGGCGGCTACGCACTTGCTGGTGTCGATGGCTTTTCCGCCGCCGAGACCGATGGTGCAGGAGCATTTGTTAGCCTTAGCAAATTCCTGAAGCTTAGCTACTACGTTACGGGAGCATTCGCCTTTGAAAATATCTCCGCAGCCGATAAGTTCTACGCCGTATCTTTTTTGAGTTTCTTCAAGTTTATCCTTAACGAGAGTCAACGCAAACGGGTCCGCTATAAGCAAAGCCTTCTTTCCGAAAGTCTTTACGAAATAACCTAAGTTAAGTAATTCGTTTTCGCCCTGAACGTATTTGGTCGGGCATATAAATGCTTTTCTCATGATAATTTCTCCTTTATGAGTTGATTTTTATTTGGTACTTATAATTATAAACCAGCAAAAATGGTAAATCATTAGACAATTTTGCTAAATTATGGTAAAATTTTGTCATAGAAAAAACAGGGCAGGTACTCGCAAATGCAAATTATAGAACTTTCATCCCCGGAAAACGTGCTTTCAGCAATAAATGAAGGGAAAAAACTCGCTGTTTTTGCCGTCGACGAAGAAAAAAACACGTTATTTTTAGTGTCGGACGTAAAGTATAACGTTTTGCAAAATTCCGTAAAAAGCGACAATTTAATCACCCCCGCTTTGCGGTATATCGACGCTCATTATAATAAGGATATAAAGTTATCCGTTCTCGCCGACAAGTGCGACATAAGCACCAGCTACTTTTCGCGGCTTTTTTCGTCGTTTATGGGCTGTTCGATTTCCGCCTACGTTCTCGAAAAACGCCTTAATAAGGCTTGCGAGCTGTTAGTGTCCACCGACCGCTCCGTCGTGGGCATAGCCTGCGACGTCGGATACGTCGACTGCGGATACTTTTATAAACTGTTCCGCAAAAAATACGGTTGCACCCCGCTCGAATACAGAGCTAACCGCCTTTCCGTCGCCGCGACCGAGCGGAAACAATAAACTTTTCCCGTTTCGGAAAACTTCATCTAAAAAGCCCGAAAGTTTGCCCGTTTCGGAAAACTTTGCCATAATTTCATAAAAGTTTGCCCGTTTCGGAAAACTTTTCGCTTCGGGAAGCGGAAAAATCGCGATTTTTTCCGAAAAATTATTGCGCGCGAAAATACGCGATGATAAAATATTTTTCGGAGCCGTTCCGACGGTAATTTAACGGACGGCGGAGGATTTATGGAGAAAATCGTCGTACCCGACTATTATAAAAATTTCCGTTGCAAATGCGGCGAGTGTCGCCGTTGCTGTTGCTCCGGGTGGGGCATAACCGTCCCCATGGCGGAGTATTTCAAACTTCTCGGCATAGAATGTTCGGATAAGCTACGCAGAAAACTCGACTGCGCCTTTTACGTTCTGCCCGACGCCACCCCCGAAAGATACGCGAAAATGAAACCGAACTTTCTCGGTTCGTGTCCGTTGCAGGATAGTGACGGACTTTGCTCTTTGCAGGTAGAGTGCGGAGCGGAAGTCTTGCCGTCGGTGTGCAGAATGTACCCACGAAACACGCTTTTTTCCACGCTCGGCGAAGGGGCGTGCGCTTGCAGTTGCGAAAAAGTAATCGAAATGCTCTTTGCCGAAACCGACGGAGTTAAGTTAGTCGAACTCGAACTTCCGCAAACTGCGCAGAAACTTTCCGACGGTCGCGACGAAAACGACAGACGACTTCAAATTTCCCTTATCCGCTGTTTGCAGGACAGAACCGTACTTTTATCCGAACGCCTTATAAATTTCGGAAAAACTCTCGACGGGAACGAAATTACCGACGAAATTACCGACGAAAACGCTTTCCGCACGATAACCGACCTTGTCGCCGCTCTCGAATCTTACAGCCCGAACTTTTCGGAATATTCCATAATAGCGAAAGAAGATTTAGGCATAGTAAACGGAGACTTCGACGCAAAAACCGTGGAAAACCGCTACAAAAAAGCCGCCGATACCTTCAAAAAACGCTATCCCCTGTGCGAAATCTATTTTGAAAACGTATTTATAAACCATATAATTTTCGAACGCTTCCCCTTCTCGCAAAAAGGCGAAACCCCGTTTGAAAAGTTCGCCGAACTCTGCGCGACCTACGCCCTTACGCGATTCGTAACCGTCGCTTACACCGAAAATAAATTCGAAGATTCCGCTCTCGTGGACTGTATGGCGGGACTGTTCCGCTGCTTCGAGCACTCCGACTCCGACGGCGTCGTCCGCACGATGCTAAAATCCGCAGGGCTTCTTGGGTATGCGTATCTTGATAAGATAGTAAAAATCTAAACTTTCCGACCACTTGTTATGCGGGACTTCTCCGCAGTCGCGTAGGCTTTATGCGTATAAACGCTTAGTCCGTGTAAGTCTGACTTAACAATGAAGCGGGGTAAGTCCACCACTCCGACCACTCGTTATGCGGG
>DJPE01000018.1 GCA_002439705.1 Christensenella sp. UBA6420 | reverse complement strand
TACTGTCGATAAGGTTGTCGGCTTTTTTATCCTTGAACCCGTCTAATTCAAGCAAATCTTCTTTCTTCAGATCGTACAGTTGATAGGCGTGTTTCAAGCCGAGTTCGTTGTACAATAATTCCGCCGTTTTCTCGGAAAATCCGTCGATATTCATACACGGTTTTGAAGCGAAATGGTCCAAAAAACTAACTATCGTCGGAGCGCAGTGCGACGGGTTGGTGCAATATAAAAACGCCCCTGCTTCCTTAACGGGCGCGCCGCACGCCGGACATACCGTAGGCTTTAATACCGGGATACTGTCTTCGGTGTGTTCCGCTACTCCCGTTATTTCCGGAATAACGTCGTTGCTTCGCCGTATGAACACTCTCGAATTTATCATAATACCCTTCTTTTGGATATCCGAATAGTTATTTAACGTAGCCCGTTTTACGGTTACGCCCATTAAGTCTACGGGTTCCAACACGGCGAGCGGATTAAGCTTGCTCGTCCTTGACACCTGCCATATTACGTCTAAAAGTTTGGTGGTAGTTTCCTGTGCTTCGAACTTGTACGCGATCGCCCAACGTGGGAATTTTTCCGTATATCCGAGTTCTTCCCGCAGTGCAAAATCGTTAATTTTTATCACCGCTCCGTCTATAAGAAAATCGAGTTTTTCCCGTCCTTTTTCGATTTCTTCGAGTTTCTGTTTTACGCCGTTTTCGTCGGAAACAAGACAAAAAATATCGTCGGTCAAAAAGCCGTTTTTTATCAAAAATTCGTGTACTTCTTCCTGCGTCCCGAAAGGATAATCGGAGTACCCTACGTTATAGGCGACGAAATCGAGATTCCTTTTCGCAGTGACTTTCGGGTCGAGATTTCTTATAGCTCCCGCCACCCCGTTACGGGCGTTCTTTAACGGTACGTCGGCGGTTTCGTTGTATTTTTGTAAAGAACTTAATCTCATAAGCCCTTCGCCCTGAATTTCGATTTCTCCCTTGTACGGTATCGTTAGCGGTACGGTTTTTATAGTCCTTACCTGCGCGGTTACGTCTTCGCCCGTCACGCCGTCGCCGCGGGTAGCGCCCTTTATCATAACTCCGTCTTTATATGTTATCGAAAGGGTAAGTCCGTCGAATTTATGCTCCACCGTCATCACGGGGAACACCCCTTCGGCTTTTTCTATTCTCGCAAAGTAGGCTTCGAGTTCTCCGTAGTCTTTCGCCTTGTCGAGAGAATACAGCCTTAGTTTATGTTTGTACGGCAAAAATTCTTTCTGCGGCGCGCCGCCCACTCTGTGCGTGGGCGAATCGGGATAAGAAAAGCCGCTTTCCTTTTCCATATCGACGAGCTCGTAATACAGTTTGTCGTACTCGCTGTCCGACACGGTAGGGTTATCCTGTTCGTAATACTCTTTTGCGTAGCGGTTAAGTAAATCTACCTTCTTACGCATTTCCGCTAAATCCATTTCGACTCCTTATTTTATAAGTTCCAACGGGGCGTTCATTAACGCGAATTTTTTAAGTCCCAAATCTTTGAAAGCTACCGTTACGGTGGTGCCAGCGCCCGTGCCTTCCTTAATAATGACCGTTCCTATTCCGTATCTCTTATGCTTTACCTTAGCTCCCGCCACGAAACCGTCGGAAGACTCGTTGTAGACCTTTTTCGGCTGCTGCACGACGGTATTGGACGAATACGACGGCAGACTGCGCATCTGATTGTCCTTAGGGATAGCGTCGGAGTAATCGTCCGCCCTGCCTTCGAAATACCTGTTGTAGCCCGATTCTTTCTGCCTGTCGACGGTCTTGTATTCTTCCCCTTTCGCTTCGGAAATAAAACGCGACGGCATAGTGCTTTCCTGTCGTCCGAATTTATTTCTGTATCCCTTTACGCAGGATATATAAAGCCTTTCCTTAGCTCTCGTCATAGCGACGTACATTACTCTTCTTTCTTCTTCCACGCCGTTGTCCCTAAGGCTCATCGAAGACGGAATTATTCCTTCTTCGCAGGCTATAATAAACACTACCTTAAATTCCAACCCCTTAGCCGAGTGCATAGTAGCGAGCGTAATATACTCTTCGTCGTCGTTTTCTTCCTTTTCGTTATTAAGAGCCACCGTCTGCAAAAATTCGGTCAAACCTATATCGGGGTTTTCTTCGGCGGTTTCTTCTATATAACGCAAAAATTCGTCTATGTTTTCCCACCTTACTTCGTCTTCTTCCTTTCCCGTAGATAAATACGCTTCCTTAAACCCTACTTTATTGACGAGATAGGACGCAAAATCGGTAATCTTCATCTGCGTACTCTGCATCGCAAGGTCGTTGATAAGATAGTTAAACGAACAAATTTTACTCTTAACGGCGGAACTCACGAAAGGATTGTTTTCTATATCCGCCACGACTTCGTTAAGGGGTTTGCCTTCGTTGTACGCGTACTGTTCGAGAGTCGATATAGTGGTGTCGCCTATTCCGCGTTTCGGAAAATTTATTATTCTCGTCAACGCTTCGCTGTCCATCGGGTTTACGATAAGCCGCATATACGCTACGACGTCGAGAATTTCTTTTCTGTCGAAGAACTTGAACCCGCCGAAAACTCTGTACGGCAGACGGGCGTTGTTAAGACTGCGTTCGAAAAGTCTCGTAAGAGAGTTGTTCCTTACGAGTATGGCGAAATCGCCGTTGCCGTAATCGTGGTATCTTTTAAGGCTGGCTATCTGATCTATCACGTTATCGACTTCGTTATAGTCGCTCGTCGCGGTAAGGTATTCCACTCTCGCGCCCTGTTTTTTGTCGGAAAAAAGCTCTTTGCTCTTTCTGTTGCGATTGTGTTTAATGAGCCTGTTTGCGGCGTCGAGAATTTCCTGAGTGGAACGATAGTTTTGTTCCAGCTTATAAATTTTTGCGTCCTTAAAGGTCTTTTCGAAGTCGAGGATATTCCTTATATCCGCTCCGCGCCAACCATATATGCTCTGGTCGTCGTCGCCCACTACGAAAACGTTTCCCCACTTCCCGGCGAGAAGTTTCACTATCTGCATCTGAATTTCGTTCGTGTCCTGAAATTCGTCTACGTGGATATACTTAAATTTATTCTGATAGTATTCTCTTACGTCGGAATGTTCGCGTAAAAGTTGTTCGCATTTCATAAGAAGGTCGTCGAAATCCATAGCGTTGTTCTCTTTAAGTATCGCTTCGTACCTGTCGTAAACTTGCGCTATCGTCATAGCGTCCTTTTCCGTAGCTCTTATTTTATTGAAATATTGGTCGGAATTAAGTCCGGCGTTTTTCGCCGCGCTTATATGGTAAAGGAATTTTTCCTTATACTTGTCTTCTTCTATGTGCATTTCGCGCAAGGCTTTCTGTAACACTCTTTTGGACGCGCTCTCGTCGAAAATACTGAACGACGACGAGTACCCCAACTTTTCTGCGTGGCGGAAAAGTATCTTTACGCAAAGTGAGTGGAAAGTCGACACCCAGACGCTGTTTGTCCCCAACATATCGTTAAGACGCTGTTTCATTTCGTTGGTTGCCTTGTTCGTAAAAGTTATTGCAAGGATATTGTAGTCCGGTACGTTCAGGTCTTCGATAAGGTGAATTATTCTGTGGGTAAGCACGCGGGTTTTTCCGCTGCCCGCCCCGGCAAACACTAATACCGCCCCTTCGGTATCGTTGACGGCTCTTAATTGTTCTTCGTTCAGCATTAAATTGTTTATCATTCGTTAATCCTCTATTCCTTCGGGTATAAACAGCCTTTTAGCCGTGTTTATCGCGAATATATCGCTCATACTCGCAAGATAATCGCATACGCATTGCGTCACGTCGCCGTTTCGCATGCCTTGCGGTATTTCACCCGGATGTTTAATAAAATAGTTAAATAAAAGCGCAAGCATTCTATCCGACTTTTGCTGCAAGATTTCGGCGTTGGCGTTGAAATATACGTTGTCGAACATGTAAGTGCGGAGCTTGTTCATATAAAAGTAACCTTCTTCGCTCATAGTCACTGCGTCTTTACCGTAAGAATTGTTCACCACGTCGTTTACGAGAGTGTTTATTCTTTCCTTTTTGGAGTGACCTAAGTACGCCGTGCAGTCGGCGGGCAGGTCGCTTTCCTTAATTAGTCCCGCCCTTATAGCGTCGTTTATATCGTGGTTTATGTAAGCTATCCTGTCGGCGTAACTTACTACTTTACCTTCGAGCGTGGCGGGGTTACCTTTCGACGTGTGGTTAAGTATTCCGTCCCTTACTTCAAACGTAAGGTTAAGCCCTTTGCCGTCGTTTTCCAAAATATCGACCACTCTTAAACTCTGCTCGTTGTGCTTAAAATGCCCCGTAAGCGCGTTAAGGACCCTTTCACCCGCGTGTCCGAAAGGCGTATGCCCCAAGTCGTGACCTAAGCCTATCGCTTCGGTAAGGTCTTCGTTAAGGAGCAAAGCGCGGCTTATAGTTCTCGCTATCTGCGTAACTTCGAGCGTGTGCGTAAGTCGCGTACGGTAATGGTCCCCCATCGGACTTAAAAACACCTGCGTTTTGTGTTTTAACCGTCTGAACGACTTGCAATGGATTATTCTGTCGCGGTCACGCTGATATTCGGTACGGAGCGGGCAGGGTTCTTCTTCCCTTAATCTCCCCTTCGTCTGTTCGCTTTTGGCTGCGTTTTCACTTAAAAACTCTCTTTCGTAACGTAAATAATCCTCTTTCATCAAAACCTCTGAAAACGTCGTCTTCGTATTTCGGACGTAAAAAATCCGCTATCATATTATAGCGGATTTCTCAGATTATTTCAAGTTAAACCGTGACTATTATTTCGTAAATATCAGGCGTTTGAAGAGCAAGCACCAAATAACGTCTATCCAGCCTATTACGATACCGAAGAACGTAACTATTACCGCAACGATAATGTTAATAATGCTCGGCTTCTTCGCGTTGAGTACGGCAGACCAACGAACGAGAACTTCCACTACCCAGTTTACTACGGGGATAAGTAAAAGAATAATCTGCACGAGACGAGATTGATTATTAAACCATTTTGCCATTTTTATTTCCTCCGTTGTATAATATACGCATATCCTTTCTCCGCTATTCGCAGAGATTTTTTACGGATACATTATAACGCCGATTAGCCGTTATGTCAATAAAGCATATCTATTATCGACAATAAAAAAGCCGACTTGCGCCGACTATTTTTTGAAATTCGGAAGTTCCGTTGCCAATTGTTAACCGTTGCGGTCACTGTAAAACAATAGCTAAATCACTTTACAGCCATTAGTTCGTGTAGCACTTTCATGACACGTGCCCTATTCGCGTAACTATCGCAGGCGCAGCTTTTATAAGCGTCCAAACTTCCAAAACGACACTAACTGTGTCAAACTTTAAGGGTGGGCCTAAATAAGGTTTCCGATATAAACAGGCAGTGAACCTGACACCGATATTAGCATCTCGGCGTTATCATTTTTAAGAAACAGTTTTTCACGCTCGGCTATACGCAATAAGCGCACAACCGAGTATGACTGGTGCGGATAAAGAGGCTCGAACTCCCACGTCTAAGACACCAGATCCTAAGTCTGG
>DJPE01000071.1:31073-43961 GCA_002439705.1 Christensenella sp. UBA6420 | reverse complement strand
AAGGGAGTTGCTGGTGCGTTGCAAAAAGGCTTTCGAAGATAAGAAAAACACCCTTATCGGTCTTAGTAAAGAATTGGACAATACTCTTGCCACTATAAATAAACTTTCCGAAACCATCGACGAACTCGTAAAGAGCGGTTCCGAGTGGAATGGTTTTGACGTGAACGCTGTCGCTACGGAAGAAGAGCTTGCGAAAATTGAAAAAGAATTTGCCGGATATGAAGCAAAAGTAGCCGAGCTCAGCAAAGAACTTACCAAAGCAGTCAAAAAAGAGGACGAAATCGCATACGAAAACAAACGCTTGCACGAAGAGATGGAAGTGTTGAATAACGACTTCAAACATTTGAACGGATTGCTTAAAAAGAAAGAAGCCGACATGCTCGAAAAGGCAAAACCACACGTAAAGATACTGAAAACGTTGGCACCCGATATAGATAAGAAATTGTTTGAAAAATATCAGGAACTTCGTAAGAGCAGAAAGATGCCCGCCATCGTACCGTATAATGACGGATGTTGCGGCGGATGCGGTATGGATATATCTATCGAAGTCGGTAAAAAGCTCGTCAATCCGTTCGACATTGCCGAATGTACACATTGCGGCAGAATAGTTTACAAACCTAAGCCCAAAGCAGAATAAATTATATAAATAAACAATACATTTTAGTGGAGGACTTTAATGAAATTCACTAAAATGAACGGTTTATGTAACGACTATATATTTATAAATAACAGCTTAGAAAGGGTGGAAGACCCGCGGAAGTTAGCGATATCGTTAACTAATCCGTATCGTAAAATCGGCGGCGACGGTATCGTGCTTATCAACGAAAGCGACGAAGCCGATTTATCTATGAGAATATTCAACGCAGACGGAAGCGAAGGACTTATGTGCGGCAATGCCGTAAGGTGCGCGGGGAAATACGCTTACGAAAATCTCGGTATCGAAAAGACGAAATTTTCGGTGAAAACCGCTTCGGGAATCAAGTCTGTAGAAATTAAAATAAACGACGATAAAGCCGTATGCGCTACGGCAAATCTCGGAAAAGTAACGGTTGAGAGTTCGGCTGCTACGATAAAGAGTGGCGGTAAAAGATACATCGGTTTCCGCGTAAACGCAGGAAATCCGCATTTTGTAACCTTTGTTAAAGAATTTCCGCAAGATTTAGAGCGGATAGGGAAAATTATTGGAGAAAATGAAATATTCGTCGACGGCGTAAACGTTGAGTTTGTGAAAAAAGATGTTGCCGACGGCGTGATTTGTATGCGCGTTTGCGAACGCGGAAGCGGAGAAACGCTATCCTGCGGAACGGGAGCGACGGCGGCTTTCGCCGTGTGTAGGCAATTAGGATACGTCGGTGACAGTGCGGTAACATGTCTTCCCGGCGGGAACCTTATTTGTTATGTCAAAGACGGCGATTATTATATAAGCGGAGCCGTAGAAAAGAACTTTGAAGGAGAAATAGATATCTGATGGCAAAAATAAACGGTAACTACGCCAACATTAAAGAAAGTTATTTGTTTTCCGACGTGGCGAAAAAAATAAACGTTTTTTTAGCCGATAATCCCGATAAGACCGTAATAAGGATGGGAATAGGCGACGTCACGCAACCTTTGGTAAAACCCGTCGTGGAAAAACTCGTTTCTGCATCGAAAGAAATGGGCGAGAAAGAAACTTTCCGCGGGTACGGACCGGAACAAGGGTACGGTTTCCTTAAAGAAAAAATAGCGGCGTATTATCGCGACGTAATCGGAGCGGACGTTAGCGAGGACGAAATTTTTATATCCGACGGTGCGAAAAGCGATATCGCAAATATCACGGACTTATTCGACGACAGCAACGTTATTTGCGTGCCCGACCCCGTTTATCCGGTGTACGTAGACACTAACGTTATGCGCGGAAGAAAAATAGTCTACGTAAAAGGCAACGAAAGTAACGGCTTTTTACCGTTGCCCGACGAAAATACCGAAGGCGACATTTTTTATTTGTGTTCTCCTAATAATCCCACTGGAGCCGCATATAACTACGAACAACTGAAATTATGGGTGGATTTCGTTGCGAAAAGAGACGGTATAATACTTTACGACGCGGCGTACGAAAGTTTCGTTTCGGAAGATTTGCCGAGAAGCATATTCGAAATTGACGGAGCGAAAACATGTGCGATAGAATTCTGTTCTTTGTCGAAAACGGCTGGATTTACAGGTACGAGATGCGGATATACCGTCGTGCCGACCGCTTTAATCAGAGACGGAATGAGCCTTAATAAAATGTGGTTAAGACGGCAGACGACGAAGTTTAACGGAGTAAGTTACGTCGTGCAACGCGGCGCGGAAGGCGTGTTTACGAAAGACGGACTCGAAGCCGTAAAAAAGACGATAAAGATTTATAAAAACAACGCTGAAATTATAGCTGAAGCATTGAAAGAGTGCGGAGTTTATTTTACGGGCGGAATAAATTCTCCGTACATCTGGCTTAAATGTCCCGACGGTATGACTTCGTGGGAATTTTTTGATTTATTACTGAATGAATGTCAGATAGCGGGGACGCCCGGAAGCGGCTTCGGAGAATGCGGAGAAGGGTATTTCAGGCTCACCGCTTTCAATAACGAAGATCACACGAAAGAAGCGATGCGAAGGATAAAAAATCTTTTGAAAAAGTAAAAAAATAACCGACTTTTAAGTCGGTTTTATTTTGCTCTTTTTGCCTTTATATTCTACCGTAAAAGGTATCGTAAAGATTATGGAAACTACGTTAAATAGCGTATGAAATATCGCTATCTTTGTATCCGTAGATACAGATAAACTAACAAAGCCGTCAAGTAGTCCGGTCGCGTAAGCAAACGAAAACACTGCTGCTCCGCCTACATTGAAAAGAAGATTGAATATAGCTACGTCTTTGCCTTTTTTTGATTTTCCTATGGCCGCCAGTAACGCCGTGGCGCACGTGCCTATGTTCGCCCCCATGATTAAAAAGAGAGCATTATTTATACTTACCGCACCGGCATGACCGAGCATTACTATAATGAGAGATATGACGGAAGAACTTTGACACACGGCGGTGACGAGAGTGGATAAACAAAGCAGTTTCAGTTTGTTACCGTCGGTGAACGGCGTTACGTCTATTTTCGATATAATATTCGGAACGACTCCCGAAATAATATTTATTCCGATAAAGATCATAAGGAAAGAGCATACGAAAAAGGCTCGTCGTACGACGCGATCGTTTTTCGATATGGCAAGGATAATCGCCGCTATCGGCATAAGTAAAAGAAAGAAAGTCGCCGCGTCGATATATCCTAAGACGGCAAGGTAAGCCGTTACCGTAGTGCCTACGTTTGTACCCATTACGAGATAGTAACGGTTATTTTTCGTCAGCAAATTTTTATCGGCAAGCTGAACGGCAATACCGTTTATTGCGGAAGAGCTTTGCGTAAGCGCGCTGGAAACGAGTCCGACGAGAAGAGCTTTTAACGGGGTGTCTGTCAGTTTTACGATTTTATCGGATTTTCCGAGCAATTCTTCCGACATAGCTTTGTTTATGAGATAAACGGAAAAGACGAAAACGCCTACGCCGCCGATTAACGTTGAAATAAGCTTTATCATAATATATTTTATTTTATTAAATAAATAAAATGCTTGTTTGTCTTGTAAAATTCGTTTGGGTATGTTAAACTGTTAACATTATTTCAGCGTATGAGGAGATTAGAAATGCAAACCTTCCATAAAGACAAAAAAGTATACAACGTGAACTCGATAGAAAGATATGCCGCCGGGTTCCCTATTGATATAAACGGTAACGAAAAAACTCGTTTGTTAAGCGGCGAATGGAGTTTTAAGTGGTTCGCCAAAGTCGAAGACGTTCCCGCGGGGATCGAAAGCGCGGACTACGATTATTCTTCGTTCGATAAAATAACCGTTCCGTCAAATTGGCAGATAAAAGGTTACGACAAGCCTATTTATACGAATATCGCTTATCCGTACGCATTGGAAACCAAATTCCTGCCGCTCGTTCCTATGGTTAAAGAAAAACTGAACAGCGTGGGCGTTTACGTTACCGAGTTCGAATTGAATAAAACCGAACAAAAATATTTCATTCATTTCGGCGGAGTCAATTCCTGCGCGGAAGTTTACGTCAACGGTAAATTCGTCGGATACAGCGAAGACACTTTCGATTTTCAGGAATACGACGTGACCGATTTCGTAACCGACGGTAACAATAGACTTACCGTAATAGTTTATCGTTTCTGCACGGGAAGTTATCTCGAAGACCAGGATATGTGGAGAATATCGGGTATTTTCCGCGATGTATATTTAATCGAAAAACCCCGTACCGAAATAGCCGACTTTTTCGCAAGAAGTTACTTCAAGGAAAAACGTACTTTGGCGAATTTAAGAGTAAGTGTTAAGATTAACGGCGATTATGAAAATTGTAAACTTACGGTGACACTGAAAAAGGACGGAAAAATCGTTACTTCGGGCGAGTTTGCCGTGGAAAAATCTAATCTCTGTTTAGCCGCCGACGTAAAAAATCCCGAATTGTGGTCGCACGAGACTCCCGTATTGTACGATTTGGAATTAAGACTTTACAAGGACGGCGAAGAAATAGATTGCAGAAAATGTAAGTACGGTTTCAGAGAAGTAAAAATCGTGCCGATGATAGACGGTAAAGGACCGTTCATTTTGCTTAACGGAAAACCGTTGAAGTTCCGCGGCGTAAACAGACACGAATTCCACCCCGAATACGGTCACGCCGTACCTGAAGAAAAGATCCGCGCCGATTTGGAATTGTGTTTAAAAAACAATATCACCGCAATAAGAACGAGCCATTATCCGAACAACAGAGCTTTCTACGAATATTGCGACGAACTCGGTATTTTGGTAATGTGCGAAAACAATCTGGAAACGCACGGATTAAGTTTTATGATACCGAACAGCAGTAAACTCTGGACTGAACAATGCGTTTACAGAGTCCGCAATATGGTTAATTCTTATAAGAACCACGCTTGTATAGTCAGTTGGTCTTTAGGTAACGAAGCGGGCTTCGGTAATGCGTTCAGAGAAATGAAAAAAGCCGTTTTAGCGATAGACGACACGAGATTCGTTCACTACGAAGAAGACGTGACGGGCGAAGTAAGCGACGTAATGAGCGAGATGTACGCTCCGCTCGAAAAAATGCCCGCTATCGGAGAAAATAAAAAAGTCACGCACTGTTTCTTTACCGTGTTCAGACCTTTCGGCTCGGTTTATAAACCCGAAAAATATAAAAATCTCCCTTATATGGAATGTGAATACGCCCATTGCATGGGTAACAGTTTAGGTAACTTCGCCGATTATTGGAGAGAATTTAAAAAGTACGACCGTTTAGCCGGCGGCTTTATATGGGACTTTGCCGATCAAAGCATAAAGTACGACAATAACGGCGTGACCGAATGGCGTTACGGCGGTGACTTCGGAGATAAACCTAATGCAGGCGGATTTGCTTTTAACGGAATAGTCCGCGCGGACAGGTCGCCCAATCCCGCGTTGTACGAAGTAAGAAAGGTTTATCAGATGCCCGAATTTACGCTCGAAGAAGGTGTATTGAAAGTTAAGAACGGTTATATGTTCCTTAATATCGGCGGATATAATCTTAAAGTTTCTTACTACGGCGACGGAACGTTAATAAAAGACGAAGACGTAATTCTTCCTTCTACGGAAGCGGGCGAAGTTTTCGAATACAAGATTTCCGTTCCGGATTTCGACGGAGAAATAAACGTCGTAGCCGAATTGAGTCTCACAAAAGAAAGGGGCGTGTTGCCGACGGGGCACGTCGTCGCATACGAACAGTTCCTGGTTAAGCCGACCGATTTCAAGCTTGCCGATCTTAAAGGCTGCGCGACTTATACCGAAAACGAATGGGAAATCACTGTAAACAGCGGAGATATGCAGGTGATTATGGATAAAGCCACGGGAGCTATTACGAGCATATCCGTGAACGGTTCGGAAAAACTCCGCAAACCGTTATTGCCGAATTTCTGCCGTCCGACTATCGACAACGACCGTTGGGCTCAGGTTAATCTCGATATAGTCAAGACCATAATGGGCGTATACAAATTTAACAACGCTCAGAAGAAAATGCGTCCGAAGGAAATCAAAGTCGTAGAAAACGACGGTATCGTCACCATAAAAGTATTGTGGAATATGGCTTATGTCAGCGGACTTACCACCGAATACGAGATAGGGAAAGACGCAATAAACGTTAAGATGAAATTACATGCTAAGACGGAACTTATCCGTTACGGATTTAGTTTTGCCTTACGCGAAGAAGTTAAGGCGGTAGATTTCTACGCTCGCGGCGCACATGAAAACCATTGCGACAGAAAAGACGCCGCGGTGTTGAAGAGATATTACGGTGTGGCGTCCGACTTTAACCACGAGTATCTTTACCCGCAAGAAAACGGCAACCATACCGACGCAAGGTTCCTTAATTTAGGTAACGACAACGAAGGAGTCATCGTCCTGGCAAGCGGCGCGCCGTTTGAATTCAGCGTTCAGGAGTATTCCATGGAAGACCTTGAAAAAGCGCAGCATTTGCACGAACTTAACGGAAAGAAGAACGATTATTATACAGTATACGTTGACGGAAAGCAAAGGGGCGTAGGCGGCGATACGCCGGCTATCGCTCAGTTAAAACCGCAGTATAAAATACCGAAAGGCGATTATTCGTTTGAATTCCGCATAGTCGCGAAATAATATGAAAACTGGTTTGGTATTAGAGGGCGGCGGTGCGAAAGGATCTTTCCATTGCGGCGCGATAAAAGCCCTCTACGACAACGGTTATGTTTTCGACGGAGCGGTAGGAACGAGCATCGGAGCGATAAACGCGGCGTTGGTGACGCAGGACGAGGGATATGAGTCGCTTATGGAAATGTGGACTCATATCACGCCGAGTATGTTTACCGATTTCGACGATATAGAAGTGGAAAAACTCTACAATAAAGAGTTAAACCGCGATACCGTAGCGTATTGGACGAAACAAGCATTAAAGATAATTAAAAACTTGGGAATTCCGACCGAAAAGGTTTTGGAATTTTTGAAAATGCACATATCGGAAGAAAAAGTGCGTTTGTCGAAAATGGATTTGGGGCTTGTGACTTATTCGCTTTCCGACAGAGAACCCGTAGAATTGTTTTTGGAAGATATTCCTTACGGGAAGCTGCACAACTATCTTTTGGCGAGCGCATATTATCCGGCGTTCAGGTTAAAAAGACTCGACGGCAAGTTCTTTATAGACGGTGGCGTATATAACAATATGCCGATTTCTCTTTTGGCAGAGAAAGGATACGATAAAGTAATCGCAATAAGAACTATGAGTAAAATGCCTTATATAACCCCTGTTATGCCGTCGGTAGACGTAAGTTTTATATGTCCGTCGGAAGACCTGGGCAGAACGATGCAAATGTCTGCAAAGATGATGAACCGCAACATAAAATTAGGGTATTACGACGCTTTACGGTTTTTGAAAAATTATGCGGGCAAAAGGTATTACGTAGATAGTTCGGTTGAAGATTTAATCGGGTATTTTTTTGTGGATATAGAAAAAAGTAATATATCGAAAGAAGAAGTGCTTAAAGACATAGCTGTGTTATATCCCGACGAGGAAATCAACAATTCGATTATAACCTTTCTCGAAGAGTATGCGTTGTTGTGCGGGGTGGAGAAATTCCATATCTATAATCCGAAAGAATTTTTGCAGACACTTAAAGAGAAAGCGGAAAACGTAGAAATTGTAAAAGGCAGATTAAAGAGAATAATTTTACGTGAAAAAGCGAAAAAAGATAAATTATTTTTAGACGTAACAAGGAGTTAAAGGAACAAAATGACGAAAGAGAAGTTTTTTAACGGCGTAAAAAGCCTTTGCAAGAGATGGTTTATCGACGCATTTTCGGGGATGGCTTCAGGACTCTTCTGCACGCTTATCGCAGGCACTATCGTCTGTATGGTAGGTGGATGGATAGGCGACAATGCGTTCGGAAAACTTGTCAATGGTTTCGGAACGGTGGCTAAAATTCTTATGGGTGCGGGAATAGGCGTAGGAATTGCGTACAAACTTAAATCCAAACCGCTCGTTATTTTTGCCGCCGCGGTAACTGGTTTTATCGGAGCGTATTCTCTTAACTTTATCGAAGGCACGATGACGGGAGAATATTTTAACGCCGTGTTTGCGAAAGGTTTACCGGGAAATCCGATAGGAGCTTACGTCGTAGCTTTATTTACGATAGAAATCGCTTCGCTTTATGCAGGGAAGACTAAATTCGATATAATTTTTATTCCGCTCGGAATGATGATACTTGCCATGGGCGGAATATACCTTGCGTGGCCGTTTATAAAACTTATCGACTTGTTGGCTAAACTTTTGGTCATCACGATAGAAGCGGGAACGGCAGCGAAAGTTCTCGTAGGGATATTTATATCGATAGTTATGGGAATACTTTTGACTATGCCTACTTCTTCGGCTGCGATTTGGGTGGCTATCGCCACTTCTAACACTGCCAACGCCAATCCGGAAGTGTTCGCTATAGCGGGCGGAGCCGCAGTCGCCGGCTGCGCCGCACACATGATAGGATTTGCGGTGGCAAGTTTTCGCGAAAACAAATGGAGCGGACTTATTTCGCAAGGCTTGGGAACGAGCATGTTACAAATTCCTAATATAATGAAACATCCGCTTATTATGGTACCGGAAGTAATAGCGAGCGCAATAAGCGGACTCGTAGCCGTGCTTCTCGACATGCGTTGTACCGCGGCGGGCGGCGGAATGGGTACGAGCGGACTCGTAGGCGTGTTCGGAGTAATCGACGCTTGTCAAGCGTACGATATAGCGGTATGGAAATACGTATTGGGAATAATACTTTGCCTGTTCGTAATACCTGCGGGCGTAAGTCTCGGAGTAAGCGAGTTTATGCGTAAAAAGAATTGGATAAAATTCGGGGAGATGCAACTTGAGCAGTAATAAAATAATTCTTATAGATTCCAATAGCCTTATAAACAGAGCTTTCCACGCTCTTCCTCCGTTGCAGCTCGTAGACGGAACGTACACAAACGCCGTTTACGGATACACGGCTATGTTGCAGAAACTTATTTCGGAAGAAAAGCCTACGCATATATGCGCCGTATTTGACTGCAAAACAAAAACGTTCAGACACTATATGTACGACGGATATAAGGCGACGAGAAAACCTATGGCGGAAGAACTCGCCGTACAGATACCCATATTAAAAGACCTGCTTGAAAAGATGGGAATAAAAATCCTTTTCAAGGAAGGGGCTGAAGCCGACGACATTATAGGAACGCTCGCGAAAAGATTTGACGACGAAACGATAATAGTAACCGGTGACAGAGACAGTCTTCAACTTATCGATGACACGACGACGGTGTTTTTGACAAAGCGCGGAGTGAGCGACGTAGTTAAATATACGCCCGCCGTTCTGAAAGAACTCGAAGGCTTTACGCCCGAACAAATAATAGAATATAAGGGGCTTGCGGGAGACAGCTCCGACAATATCCCGGGTGCGCCCGGAGTGGGGCAAAAAACGGCAACCGATTTATTGATGAAATTCGGCAATATCGATAATATTTACGCCAACATAGACTCGATTGTCGGAAAATTGAGGGAAAAGCTCGAAAACAATAAAAAATTAGTTTATTTATCGAAGCAGTTAGCAACAATTGATACGAAAATCGACCTAATTTGTAACTTAGACGATATAAAATTCTCGTATCCGCTTCCCAAAATTGCGTACGAAACGATGAAAAAACTCGATTTTAAGAAGCTGATAGACAGGTTCAAATTCGACGTTTCAGAAGAAGAAACGGTTGTTTCCGATAAGGATATAGCGACGGAAGAAGTTAAAATCGACGACGAAAATTCGCTTGTCGAAGCGATAAACGAAGTAATAAAGCAGGGAAAAATCGCTATAAATTGGGACAGCGAAATATCGTTCTCCGACGGGCAAAAAAATTACGCCGTAAACCTTAGTAACGATTTATTCGGAGCTGGACTTACCGAAGACGCAGTAGTGGAAGCTATGCGTTCCGTATTCGAAGGGGGCGTCGAAAAAATAGTTTACGACGCAAAACAGCTTATGACGATACTGTCGGGATTTAAGTGCGAACTTAATTTGCCGTACAGCGATTTATCGTTGAAAGGATATCTGCTGTCGCCCGGAAGGAACATAAAAGACGTAAAGCAGTTATTGTCGGCGTACGGATATTCCGAAAAGGTGGTTGCGGCGAGTATGTACAGACTCGACTCGGAACTTGACGAAAAGATGAGTAAGCTCGAATTGACTAAATTATACGACGAACTCGAACTTCCGCTTGTGAAGTGCCTTTTTGATATGGAGAGAGTCGGATTTCGCATAGATATAAATATTCTTAACGAACTTGACGTCATGTACGCAGAAGAAATAGAAGGACTCGTAAAGAAAATTTACGAATTGGCGGGGGAAGAATTCAACGTTAATTCCAACAAACAGCTTGCATCGATCTTATTCGAAAAGCTCGGTTTGCCACATTCTAAAAAGAATAAGACCGGATTTTCGGTAAATGCGGAAGTACTTGAAGAGTTGGAGCATCCTATAGCCGAAGTTTTGTTAAGATACAGACAGCTTACAAAACTTAAATCTACTTATATTGACGGAATGCGCGGACTTATAAATAAAGCCACGGGCAAAGTCCATACTTGTTTCAAACAAAACGTAACCGCAACGGGCAGACTTTCTTCTACCGAGCCGAATTTACAGAATATTCCCGTCAGAAGAGCGGAAGGGCGAGAGATCAGAAGAATGTTTGTGCCGAGTGACGGTTGCGTACTCGTAAGTGCGGATTATTCGCAGATAGAACTCAGACTACTTGCGCATTTTTCGCAGGACGCTCACTTGATAGAAGCCTTTAACGAAGGAAAAGATATTCACGCCACGACCGCAAGCAAAATTTTCCGCGTGCCGTTCGACGAAGTTACGAGTTCTATGCGTTCTTCCGCTAAAGCCGTTAATTTCGGCATAATTTATGGTATAAGCAGTTTCGGGCTCGCAAAAAACGCGAACGTAACCAACTATCAGGCAAAAAAGTTTATAGAAGAATATTTCGCGACTTACCCCGTCGTAAAGGAATATATGAACGGCAATATAAAAATGGCGAAAGAACAAGGGTATTTAAGAACGATGCTTGGCAGAATAAGATATTTTCCCGAACTTACTTCGAGTCAGTATACGGTGAGAGCTTTCGGCGAAAGAGCGGCTATGAATATGCCTTTACAGGGAAGTGCAAGCGATATTATTAAGCTTGCCATGCTGAAAGTTAAGAGCGAATTGGAGAAAAACGGTCTTAAATCGAAACTTATTTTGCAGGTTCACGATGAACTTATACTCGACGTTCCTGCGGAAGAAGAAGAAAACGTTAAGGCGTTACTTAAATCGGTTATGGAAAACGTAGTTAAGTTGAGAGTACCTTTAATAGTCAACGTGGCTTCGGGTAAAAATTGGTACGAGGCGAAATAATGATCACCGCGATTACGGGTATGATAGGCAGCGGGAAAAGTCTTGTGGGCGAAATTTTGCGAGAAAACGGCAAAATAGTATTGGACTGCGATAAAATTAACGCTGAATTATTATACGACAAAGAATATCTTGACGGACTTAAGAAGCTCTTTCCGTATGCTTTTTCCAACGGTGAATTCAATAAAAAACTGCTTTCGCAACGTATTTTTACAGACGAAACGGAGCGAAAGAAACTTAACGGGTATGCTCACCCGCAGATTTTCAGCAGGTTAAAATCGTTACTTGCAGAGTATGGAGATAAAGAAGTATTCGTAGAAATACCTTTACTTAACGATGAATTTTTACCGTTTTTTGACAGGGTTGTAATAGTGGACGCAGACGAAGCCGTCAGAATACGGAGAATAGAAAAAAGAGACGGAGTCGATACCGCTATCGCGAAAGCGAAAGTCGCCACGCAGAAAAGTCGCTCAGATTACGGTATTCCTACGATAGTAATAAATAATAACTTTGGGAAAAAAGAACTTGCCGATACGGTTTTTTCCGCGCTTTTATGAAAGAAAAAGTTATTTTACACGTCGATATAAATAATTTTTATGCGTCCGCCGCATTACTTTACAATTCCGATTTACGGGATAAATATCTCGTTATTTGCGGAAATCCCGAAAAGCGGCACGGTGTTGTGCTTGCAAAAAACGAGAAAGCCAAAAAAGCGGGAATAAAGACGGGGGATACTTTACTCGAAGCAAAAAGGAAAGCGAAAAACTTGTATGCGCTTCCGCCGGATTTCAAAAAATATTCGTATTTATCGAAAAAAGCTATCGCGTTGTACAAACAATATACGTCAAAAGTGGAAAGTTTCGGTTTGGACGAATGTTGGCTCGACGTGACCGACTCGGTAAAACTTTTCGGAAACGGCGATAAAATAGCCGACGAAATCCGTAACAGAATGAAAACGGAAATAGGTCTTACCGTTTCCGTAGGCGTTTCTTTTACGAAAGTCTTTGCAAAACTCGGCAGTGATATGAAAAAACCCGACGCGGTAACGATAATCGACAAAAGTAATTTCAAGGAAAAAATTTGGGGCTTGCCGATAGGCGAATTGTTATACGTAGGAAAATCGTCGGTAAAGAAACTTGAATCTATGGGGTTGTTTACGATAGGGGAGGTGGCGAACGCTCCGAGAGAACTATTGGGCATTACTTTCGGAAAAAACGGTTTCAGACTGCACGACACGGCAAACGGTATCGACAACGAAGAAGTGTCGGAAGCAAATACGGCTTCTTTACCCGAAAGTATAAGTAACGGTTCGACTACCGAAAAGGATATAACGACCAGAGCAGAAGCGGAAAGCCTTATT
>DJPE01000071.1:0-31042 GCA_002439705.1 Christensenella sp. UBA6420 | reverse complement strand
GAAAGCCTTATTTATTCATTAAGCGAAGTCGTAGCTTTCAGACTGCGTAAATACGGACT
Organism: Christensenella sp. UBA6420; assembly: GCA_002439705.1. Taxonomy (GTDB): domain Bacteria; phylum Bacillota; class Clostridia; order Christensenellales; family DTU072; genus CAG-1782. The sequence goes on along the minus strand of DJPE01000071.1, from coordinate 30,983 downwards.
TGCGGCGTTAGGGATATCTATAGGGATAAGGGATAATAAGCTAAGCTATTTGTCAAGGCAAATGAAATTGATAAATCCGACCGATGATGCAAAAGAAATAGCCGATTACGCTATGAATTTACTGGAAAGACACTATATATTCGGCGTAAATAATCCGTTGCGTATGATTACCGTAGGGACGTATAATCTTGTGGAAGGAGAATATGGATTTCAGACTACGTTATTTGACGAATACAATGAGAAAAACGACAGTCTCAACGACAAACTCGACGGACTGAGAATAAAATACGGATACGGAGTATTAAAGCGCGCAATAGAAATAAACCCCGATTTCACGTGCGATACACATGAAATCGAGGACGGGTACGTTCCGTTCGACCGCCATAACGGCGACGATAAAAAATAGATTTTTAGTAAATTAGTTTAAGTAACGTTCTTTTCCTACGTAAATGCAGGCTATCGTATCGGGTCCGCAATGAGTTCCGATAACGGGACCTACGTCGTAAAGCCATATATCGGCTTTAGGAAAAGCCGCGCGAAGTTTGTTTTCTATCTTTTTGGAATCTTCGGGACAATCGGCATTAAGAATAACGATAGGGTATTTATCGGTTTCTTCCGCATGTTTTATTACGTCTTCGGCAATGTAATTTACCGATTTATTTCTGCCCTGAACTTTCGCGGTGTTGACGAGTTTGCCTTCGTCGTTAAGTCTTATTATGGGTTTTAACTGTAAAATGGTTCCTGCCGTAGCCGCCACTGCGGAAATTCTACCGCCGCGTTTAAGGTGGAAAAGGTTGTTTGGGGAAAATACCGCATTTACTCTCAAAGCGAATTTATCGAGAAATTCTATAATTTCGTCGTTGGATTTGCCTTCTTTGTGCATAATTCCGGCATAGTAACAGCAAAGACCCGTAGCCATGCTTATTCCTTTTGTGTCGAAACGACGGAATTTGGCGGCGGGATATTGTTCGGAAAGTTCTTTTACGGCAATATCCATATAGGTAAACGTACTGCTCATCTGAGAAGAAAAGCTTACGTATAAAATATCTTCGCCCTGCTTAAAGTATGGTTCAAAGTATTCCTTATAAGTTTCTACGTTAAGACCGCTCGTAATAGGCATATTACCGGCTCTTACGGTATCGAAGAATTTTTTAGCGTCGTAGTTACGACCAAGGTCGTAGTAGTGTTCTTCGCCACAGATAGTATAAGGCATTTTTATAAGGTTTAATCCCAAACTGTCGGCTGTTTTATAATTTAATTCAGAGTCATCATCTATAAAAAGAACGGACATAAAAATCTCCTTTTCGCTTTTTTGCGTTTATTCGTTATATTTATTATACAGTCTTTCCCTGTCGTATGCAAGTAAATTATTTTATGGGATGACAGGCATTTGCTTTATACAGTTTTTCGGCGAAATAACGCTTTTTTTTAAACACACAAGGAGTTTTTGTAAACGGTCGGGATAAAAGTAGTATTCTAATTTTTTCGCAAAATCATATTATATTCTATCGGAGGCAAATATGAAGAGTATAGGGTTTTATAACGGTTCTTATTCGGAGCTCGACAGTATGTACGTTCCGATGAACGACAGAGTTTGTGCATTCGGCGACGGCGTGTATGACGCCGCGTATTGTTACAACGGGAAAATTTTTGCTTTTGACGAGCATTTGGACAGATTTTTCGCCAGCGCGCAAATTATAGGCTTAAATATAGACGAAACAAAAGATGATATGAAAAAAATAATTTATTACCTTGTAAGTCAAGTCGAATCGGATAAACTGTTCGTGTATTGGCAGGCTACGAGAGGAACTCAACCGCGCGAGCATATTTTCGACGACGGAATAAAGGCTAATATATGGATAATGATAAAGCCGTCGGAACTTCGGAATATGGAACGCCCCGCTAAGGTAATGCTGAGCGAAGATAAAAGACACCATATGTGCAACGTAAAAACGTTAAACCTTTTACCTAACGTGATTGCTTTAAACGAAGCGGACAGAAAAGGACTTGACGAAGTAATTTTTCACAGGAACAGAAGAATAACCGAGTGCGGACACAGCAACGTGTCGATTTTAAGCAACGGTACTTTGATAACGCCGCCGTCAGACGAACTTATTTTGGCAGGGATAGGGAGATCGCATCTTATGAAAACCTGTAAAGAACTCGGTATCCCGTGCATTGAAAAAGAGTTTTTCATAGAAGATTTGTTATCGGCGGACGAAATTATAATGACTGCTGCCGGTTCTTTATGTATAGACGTAGGCGAAATCAACGGAAAAGCAGTCGGTGGAAAAGATAAGGATAGGTTAAATCTTATAAGAAACGCTTTAATAAAAGAATTTTGCGATTATACGGGAGCCGAAATAAAACTAAATAGATAAACTGTATCTATTTGCTTGAAATAAAAGCCTGCGATATGGTAATATTATTAAGGAAAAACTAAAAAAGATTTTTCCGTTTCGGAGGCGCGTAACAATGTACAGTACGGATAAAAAAATAAATTTTACGGTAGCCGTATCGCACGTTTTACGCAACAATAATAAATAATTAAGGACATCGTATTTTTACGATGCCTTTTTATTTAACGCAACGCTAAAAGAGCATTATCGGAGGATAACAAAACATGGCTTTGACAAAACAAGAATGGTTACGTCTGGAAGAGAAAGCGAACGATTTGCGTAATCTTGCTTTACTGACGACGTATTGGGCAGGGGGCGGTCACATCGGCGGATGCCTTAGCGCAATCGACTTAATGACGGCTTTATACTACAAGTATCTTAATTTCGACCCGAAAAACTATACAGACCCGGACAGAGACCGTTTGATAATAAGTAAAGGACATATCGGTATCGCCATCGCTTCCGCTTTTGCGGACTTGGGACTTATCGACAAGGAAGACCTTAAAGGTTTTAACTCTACGGGAAGTAAGTTAGCCGTACATCTCGACAGCAAAAAGGTACCCGGACTCGAAGTGTCTACCGGCTCTCTCGGACACGGTTCCTGCATAGCTCTCGGAATGGCTATGGCGGCGAAAATTCAGAACAAAGATTACAAAACGTACGTAATACTCGGCGACGGAGAATGTAACGAAGGTTCTGTATGGGAAGCTGCGATGGCTACGGCAAGTTTTAACGCGACAAACCTTATTACCATCGTGGACAGAAACCACAATATGATAGACGGTAACACCGAAGACGTAATGAAGCTCGAACCGTTTGCCGATAAATGGGAAGCGTTCGGTTTTGACGTAAGAGTAATTAACGGACATAGATTCGACGAAATATGCGAAGCTATCGAATACGCCCGCAATGCGAAAGACAAACCCGTTTGTATCATAGCGGATACGGTAAAAGGCGCGGGAATCGGCTTTATGGAAAACAATTATAAGTGGCACTACGGCGCAATAGACGCAGAAAAGCTGGCTGTGTGCCAAGCCGATTTGCAAAAATATTACGAAGCGAGAAGAAACGCAGCGGAAAAGGAGGGCAAATAATATGACTAAATTGATGCCTTATATAACCACCGAAGGAACGAAAACCGCAACCACGGAAAAGTTCGGAAGAGAGTTGCAAGCTCTCGGTAACGCGCGCAAAGATATAGTCGCTTTGACCGCAGATTTGAAAGGCTCGGTTAAGATCGGATATTTCGGAAACGATAATCCCGACAGAATTTTCGACGTAGGTATCGCCGAACAGAATATGATAGGCATGGCTGCCGGTATGGCAAAATGCGGATTGGTTCCGTTTGCCGCTACGTTCTCGGTATTTTCGAGTCTCAGAGCGTTGGACCAGATTCATACCGATATTTGCTATCAGAACCTTAACGTAAAACTTATCGGAACTCACGGAGGAACTTCGTTCGCTACGGGCGGAGCTACCCACCACGCGATAGAAGATATAGCGGTGTTGAGAAGCCTTGCTAATATGACGGTAATATGCCCCGCTGACGGAATAGAAACCGCTTTAGCGACGAGAGTCGCCGCAAACACTTACGGACCGTTCTATATCCGCTTTAACCGCGGCACCGATTACGACGTATATAATACCGAAGATTACGGCTTTGAAGTAGGCAAGGCAGTAACCGTAGCCGATGGTACGGATTTAACCATTATCGCTTGCGGTTCTTGCGTATATCAGGCGATTAAGGCTGCCGAAGTTCTCGAAAAAGAACGTAAATTGAGCGTAAGAATATTGGATATGCATACTATTAAGCCTATTGATAAGGACGCTATAATTAAAGCCGAGGAAGAAACCCACGCAATCGTGACAGTCGAAGACCACACGATAATCGGCGGACTCGGCGGAGCTGTAGCGGAAGTTCTCGCCGAAAACGGAGCGGGCTGTAAGTTCCGCCGTTTGGGAATAAAAGATAAATTTTCTCCCACGGGCAATCGCGACGATATTTTGGCTTATCACGAAATCGACGCCGCAGGCATCGTAAAGAACATAATTGATTTGTTAAAATAGTGTAGCTTAGGCAACAAAAAATATTGCAAAGCCGAGAATAATTAGTTCTCGGCTTTTATAATATAAAGATTTTTACGCTATCGACAACGCTCCGTAGCACACTCCGATAAGTACGGCAAGGAAGCCGAAATTAAACGCGTGGAAAAGAATAAGGTATCGACATTTTTCAGTAGGTTGTGCATAAGAATACTGCCTGAAAGTAATTAAACTCGCGAGCGAAGAGATAAGAGTCCCGCATCCTCCGACGTTTACAGCCATAAGGAGAGCTTTGTAGTTATTCGTAAAGGAAGAAAGCAGTATTGCGGAAGGGACGTTGCTTATAAGCTGGCAACTGAGAGCGGCGGTAAGAAGAGTGTTTTTACCTATAAGTTCCGACAGGAAAGTTTTTACCGCGTCTATTCTTGCCATATTTCCCGCGAAAATAAAGAAAAACACGAAAGTAAGCAATAGCATATAGTCGACTTGCAAAAGAGCTTTTCTGTCGAGAACGACTATAATAGGAAGCATTATAAGACCGCTCCAATAGGGGACTACTCTGAATACGATTACTATCGAGTAGACGAACATAATTAAATATACTACGGTCTTTATCGCGGTCGGTCTGTCGGCAATTTTAGTTGGCGTACCGTCGGATTGTTCGAGCGGTTCTTTTTTTACGAACAGGCAACAAGTCAATATAAGCACGAACGCGGCGAGAAAAGGTATGTACATAATTTTGAAGAATTCGCCCGTCGGAATATTGAAGTAGTTATATAAAAACAGATTTTGCGGGTTGCCGAAAGGGGTAAGCATACCGCCTAAATTGGCGGCGATATTTTGCATTATAAACGTAAACGCCATATAACGCTTTTTATCCGCGGAAGTAAGGACTAAGTAACCGAGCGGAAGAAACGTTATTAAAGCCATATCGTTAGCTATAAGCATAGAACCGAAATAGGTTATGAACACGAGTGCGAGAATAGCCGAACGGGTGTTCTTGAATACTTTAATTATTTTGCCGGCGAGAATACGGAAGAAATCCACGTTACGTAATGCACTTATTACAGCCATCATACAAAGAAGGCAGCATATAGTGCGTAAGTCTAAATAAGAAAGGTATTCTTTGTCGGGCTTAACGAAAAAGCAGGTGATTATTGCCGCAAACAGGGCAATAAAGCAAACTAAATTGCCGAAAAAGAATCGTTTTATGGAAGTTAACGACGGTTTAGTCATAGTTGCTTTTGCTCCAAATAAAAAACCCACGCAACAACGTGGGTATTGGTGTGGTCGATGGGACTTGAACCCACACGGTGTAACCATACGCCCCTCAAACGTACGCGTCTGCCATTCCGCCACGACCACATATCGGTGTGATAAACTTGCTATCGAGTAATTTTGGTGCGAGGGAAGGGACTTGAACCCTCACTGTCACCAACATGAACCTGAATCATGCGCGTCTGCCAATTCCGCCACCCTCGCACGCAAGCACTAATATATTATATCATTCGTTTTCAAAAGTCAATTTATTTTATGCATTTTATTAAAATAAAGTTTTAGGTTGATTTTTACGACGTAATAGAATATAATTCTAATATAAACTGCTGCTTTTAAGTTTATAAATACAATCAAGGAGAACGTGATTTGAAACAAGTAACGAAAGCGATTATCCCCGCGGCGGGATATGGTACGAGATTTTTGCCGGCAACGAAAGCCATGCCCAAAGAAATGTTGCCGATAGTTGACGTACCGAGTATTCAATATATAGTAGAAGAGTGTGCGGCAAGCGGAATTACCGACGTTTGCATTATATTAGGAAGGAACAAAAATAATATAGCCGATCATTTCGACAGAAACGTAGAGGTCGAGTATGCTTTGGAGAAAAGTGGGAAACATAGTGAAATAGAAAAGATGAACTATCTTTCCGAGAAAGTCAATATAGTATACGTCAGACAAAGAGAAATGAAAGGCACGGGTAAGGCTATCGAAATATGTAAAAGTTTCGTCGGGAACGAACCTTTTGCGGTTTTGTTCGGCGACGACGTAATGTATAATCCCGATAAGCCCGTAACGAAACAGCTTATTGAAGCCTATGAAAAAACCGGTTCGACGATAGTCGGCGTTCAGGAGCAGCCGAGAGAAGAGTGTCCTAAGTACGGCGTAGTCGTTCCCGGAAAGACCAAAGGAAAATATACCGAACTTTTAGGGTTTAAGGAAAAACCGAAACTCGAAGAGTTGCCGTCGCAGCTTACGAGTCTAGGAAGATTTATATTAACGCCAGATATATTCGGATACATAGAAAAAACCCCAGCCGCCAACAACGGCGAAGTTTATTTACCGACTGCCATTGAACTTATGTCGAACGATTTGCCCGTTTACGCATATTCTTTCGACGGAAGAAGATACGATATAGGAGATAAACTCGGATACATAATTGCTAATATCGAATTCGCATTGCGTAACGATGAAATCAACGCAGGATTAAAAAAATACTTAAAGGATTTGGTGAATAAAGAGTAGCAAGTATATCGGAGGGAAATGAATAATTTAACTAACGACGCAAAGAAGGTCTTGGGTTTATCCGAGACCTTCGCTTCATATTCGGGGAGTCTGATAGACAGTATGCACCTTTTGGCGGCTTTGGCAAGCGTCAGGGGCAGTTATTCTTACGAAATATTATCAAGGCTCAATTTTACGGAAGAAACCGCAAAAAGTTATCTCGTCAACTTATCTGGCGTGTCGCAACAACCCGCTTTGCCGAGTCCCATGTACAAAAAGATTATGGAATACGCGGTAGCGGTAGCGAAAGGGGCGGGGTACCCGTACGTCGACACGCAGCATATTCTGCTTGCGGTAAGTTTTCATCAGACATCTCTCGGCGGAAAAATACTCTTACGTCACGGCATAGACTATTCCACGATATTATCCATAGTCAACGGTATGACCTATAACGGTATCGGCAACGCCCGCGTAGCGAACAAAAAAGACGATTTGTCGGGAACTATCGACAAACAGCGAAAAGAAAAGAAAGTTCTGCCCGAACTATTGGCGGAAAACGGAGTGGACCTTACAGAAAAGGCATTGGAAGGGAAATTAAACCCCGTTTTCGGACGGGATAAAGAAATAGAACGGGTAATAAGGATACTTTCGAGAAAGTATAAAAATAATCCCGTCATAGTAGGCGAACCGGGAGTAGGCAAGACGGCTATCGTCGAAGGACTCGCACAAAGGATAGTTAAGGGCGAAGTTCCCGAATTTTTGAAAAACAAAACTATCTATGCGCTTAACGTAAACAGTCTCGTGTCGGGGACGCGGTACAGGGGAGAACTCGAAGACAAGGTGAAAAACCTGTTAGCAGAACTCGACGGAAAGGATATTATACTCTTTATCGACGAAATGCACACTATCGTGTCAGCGGGGAGTTCCGACGGCGGTATGAATATAGGGAATATTCTCAAACCCGCGTTGACGAGCGGGGAATTAAGTACGATAGGGGCTACCACTTTAAGCGAATACAGAAAGTTTATCGAAAAAGACACCGCGTTGGAGCGGCGGTTTATGGTGGTGAACGTGGAAGAACCGTCGCCGGAAGGAGCGGTCGAAATTTTACGAAGTCTGAAAGAAAAGTTTGAAATTCATCACGGAATATCAATAAGCGACGAAGCGCTAAAAGCCGCTACCGAGCTGTCGGCAAGGTATATTAACGACAGGTTTTTGCCCGATAAGGCTATCGACGTGTTGGACGAAGCGTGCAGTAAAAAAAGAAACGAACCGGACGGAGCGGAATTAAATAAAGAAGATATAAAAGAAGTTGTATCCGAAATGACGGGGATACCTTTGCAAAAAATGAGTTCGGAAGAAACCGATGAACTTATAGATATGGAAAATCGACTTGCCGAAAGGGTAAAAGGACAGGACGAAGCATTGAAAGTAATAGCTAAGACTATAAGACGGGCGAGATGCGGCTTGAAAGACGCGAGCAGACCCGTGGGATCGTTTTTGTTTCTCGGCTCTACGGGCGTAGGAAAAACCGAAACGGCGAAAGCCTTGGCTGAGTTTTTATTCGGCAACGAGAACGCTCTTATAAGGCTCGATATGAGCGAATATATGGAAAAAATCTCCGCAAGCAGACTTATAGGCGCACCGCCCGGGTACGTAGGGTACGAAGAAGGCGGGATACTGACGGAAGCTGTAAGAAGAAAACCGTATTGTGTTATTTTATTGGACGAGATAGAAAAGGCGCACGGCGACGTTTTCGACGTGCTGCTGCAAGTGCTTGACGACGGCAGGCTTACCGATTCAAAAGGAAGAACGGTCGACTTCAAGAATTCCATTATAATAATGACGAGCAATATAGGCTCTGAAGAAATGAAGACGAAGAAGAAAGTAGGTTTCGGCGGCGGAAGCGTAGCGGCGGACGAAAAGGACGTACGGACGGAAGCGTTAAAGAAAGCGATGCGCCCCGAATTTATAAATAGAATAGACAATATAATAATATTTAATAAATTAAGCAAGGAGAACGTAATCGAAATAGCGAATATACTAATAGAAAGGTTAAGAGAGACGCTGAAAGCGGAACGGAACGTAGACTTGAAAGTATCCGAAGAAATCGTCGAAAACTTAGCCGAAAAATCTTTTGACGCAGAGTACGGAGCAAGACCGTTGAAAAGGTTAATCGAGACGGAATTGGAAGACAGACTCAGCGAAGAGATTTTGAAAAACGACTTAAAAAACTCGGTTGTCGAGATAGTATCAGAATCGGGACAGCTGAAAATAATAACGGGAGGTTAGTATTATGCGTATTGAGATTATCTCTAAAAACTATCATCTTAGCGAGGAATTAAAAAATCTTATCACCAAAAAACTTAACAAGTTCGATAAGTATTTCGATAAAGAAGCGTCCGCGAAGATAAAACTTACCACGCAGGGCGTTAAAGAAACGATGGAAATAACGATAGACGCGGGCGGTTGCTACGTGAGAAGCGCGTACACGGGCGATAAGATGAACGAAAACGTAGACAAGATTCTGCCGAAGCTCGAAAGACAGATCATAAAGTATCACGACAAATTCGGTTCGAGAATAAAGAAAGACGCTTTGGATACCCCCGCACTTTACGAAGAAAGCGAAGTGGAAGAAAAGAACGGCAACGTAGTCAAAGTAAAGAAGTTCGAAGTGTCGGTGACAAATGTAGAAAACGCCATTGACGAGATGGAACTTCTTAATCATAACTTCTATATTTTCGTGAACGGAGACACCAACAAAGTATCCGTATTATACAAAAGAAACGACGGAGATTACGGCTTAATCGAACCGGAATATTGATAAATAATTTATGGAAATCGGAATAAGTACGGCCTCCTTCTTCTCGAAAGAGACGACGGAGGCCTCGTTTGAAATCATACATAAGCTGAATATACCCGTATGCGAAATCTTTTTAAGTACCTTTTCGGAATACGCGGACGACTTTATAGATTTACTGCTCGAAGTTAAGGGCAATACGAGAGTTCATTCGATACACACCCTTAATCAGCAATACGAACCCGAATTGTTTAACCCGACCGAAAGGACGAGAAAAGACTGCGAAAGGATATTTAAGCACGTAGCTCACGACGCTTCCCGTTTGGGGGCGTCGTATTATACTTTTCACGGTCCGGCAAAATTCAAAAAATTACCGTACAAGCACGATTACGAAAAGATAGGAAAGAGAGTGCAGGAATTGTGCGATATGCTTTTTGAAGCGAGCGACGGAACGACGCGTCTTACTTACGAAAACGTGCATTGGACGTATTTTAACACCCCAGAATATTTTGAAAATCTGAAAAAATATACGAACGTAGGAACTTGTCTCGATATAAAACAGGCTTTTTTGTCAGGTTACGACATATACGACTACGTTAAGGTAATGGGTGACAGATTGCGTACGGTACATATTTGCGATTACGACGACGACGGAAAACTGACCGTACCGGGGAAAGGCACGTTCGACTTCGTTAAATTATTTTCCGTATTGAACGACAACGGATTTGACGGAGCGGGGCTTATTGAGGTATACTCAAATAATTACGATAATTACGACGAACTCGGAAGAAGTTTCGACTATCTTAACGAGTGTCTGTATAAAGCAAAAAATCACGGAGGAATATAACAGAATGGCACAAAAAAAGGAAGCTATACGTTTCGATTATAACAATATGATGACCGACTACGTTGGCGAAAAAGGAATTACCGAAAAAGAACTCGCATCCTACAAAAACACCGCCAAAAACGCTTTCGCGTCGGTAAAAGAAGGACGCGGTAAGAACATGATGGGTTGGACCGAGCTTGCGTACAACCAGAACGAAGTAGTGGAAGACATAATCGCCACCGCTAAAGATATAAGAAAGAAATTCGATACTTTCGTGGTATTGGGTATCGGCGGTTCGGCTCTCGGACCTATGGCTATTTTCCAGGCTCTTTGCCATTTGCATCATAACGAACTCAAAAAGAGCGTCAGAAAAGCTCCTAAATTTTACGTCGAAGACAACGTTGATCCCGAAAGAATGGCGGCTTTACTCGACGTAATCGACGTAAAAAAGACTGTGTTTAACGTAATAACGAAGAGCGGTTCGACGAGCGAAACCATGAGTCAGTATCTCATAATAAACGACATACTCAAAAAGGAATTGGGCGACAAAGCGAACGAACATATCATAGCCACCACTTCCGAAAGCAAAGGTAACCTTATAAAAATCGCTAAACGGGAAAACTTAAAAACCTTCTTTATTCCCGACGGAGTAGGCGGTCGTTTCAGCGAACTTTGCCCCGTAGGACTTCTTCCCGCGGCTGTACTCGGTATCAACATCAAGCAACTTCTTAAAGGCGCGGCGTTTATGGACAAAAAGTGCGGCAGCGACAATATGTACAAGAATCCCGCTTTGATGGCAGGACTTTTACAGTATATAGCTATGGGCAAGGGTTGCAATATTTCCGTAATGATGCCTTACGCCGACAGTCTTAAACTTATGGCGGATTGGTACGCTCAGCTTTGGGGCGAAAGTCTCGGTAAAGCCGTAGACCTTAACGGAAACAAAGTAAACGTAGGACAGACCCCCGTAAAGGCTTTGGGCGTGACCGACCAACACAGTCAGGTTCAGCTCTATACCGAAGGACCTTTCGATAAAGTAATCACTCTTATCGGCGTGGACAATTACAGAAAGACCGTGACGATAGCGGACGGCTGCGAAGATATCCCCAGCGTAAACTTCCTTTGCGGACACACGATGAACGAACTTATTACCGCCGAAATGAACGCTACCGAATACGCATTGACGAAGAGCGGAAAATTGAATAACAGAATTACTCTTCCCGAAGTAAACGCCTTTACTATGGGACAACTTATGATGTTCTTTATGCTCCAAACCGCATATACGGGCGCAATGCTCAATATCGACACCTTTAATCAACCCGGAGTAGAAGAAGGTAAGAACGCAACCTACGCTCTCTTGGGCAGAGAAGGTTACGAAGCAAAAAAAGCGGAACTCGATTCCTGTAAAGAAAAGAGCGAAAAGTTCGTAATCTAACGATATATCGCATTAAAAACTAACGAAAAGCCCGATTTTTATCGGGCTTTTGTCATATATAAACGAATAAAAATTACCGTATTGACTTTTAGAAAATTTTTTTGTAAACTTAAATTGATATTTAACATATCTTTAATAAACAAACGCTTAACACAACACTAATCAAAACACCGTACAATAAAAAATTAAAAACGGGGTGACCGTATATGAAAAAATATTAAACGCAACTAAAACAAAAATTGCATGTTGTTTTATTGCGTTTTTTACTATGATAACAGTCTTGTAAAGGAGAATTGAATGAATATATCAAAAAAATTAATTAGCAAAATTATTATAGTATTAGTCCTGACAGCGACGATAATTTCTTTGACGGGATGCAACAACTCCGAAGACGATAAAGGCACAATAATAGGTCCTGACGTTCGCGCGCCGTTGCCGCATCTTGCGGTAAAAGGCAATAACAAGTTTTCGGTAGACGACGTTACGCTTACGTTTTATTGCGGTAGCGAAAATGCTGGCAAAGATGATTCTTTCGAAACGGACGCACCTGCCGTTACTTATATTTATTTTGCCGATTCGAGTACACATAATCAATTACGTATAGATGATTTAGGATTAACGTCGACTTACGTTGAAGGTTTTGCTCCGCAAGATATGTATAGCACAATAGAAACGAAGGATGAAATCAGCGTTTGCAAAAAGATATTAAGTACAGACCCAGACTCGTTTTATAAAAATAACACGGTAGAATTACTATATAAAGACGTCGCCGAAAAGAAGGGAATAGAAGCCGCCGAAGCCGCATGGGGAAAAGGAAGTCCTTTCTATAAAACGAGTGAGGCGTTTTTACCAGGAGTATGTATTTCCGATATTTCGTACGTATTTACTATACCGAAGAAATTTTTTACAAAAGAAAAAGGGTACGTATTTTATTGCATGGCGTCATATTTGACTGAAGATTTCGATGATAGCACTCCAACACATATTCGCATAGGGAAAGAAGGTGCTTTACTCGAATCTCAAGAACTTGTCATTTATTACTTAAGACAAGGCGATACGGTTACTTTATCGAGAAAATATATGTACTGACTATAAAATAATAAAATTTTTATAAGTAGTTAAAAATATTAATAAAAGAAATAATAATATTGAATATAAATAGGAAAGCAAAAATACTCTGCTTTTTTGCAAACTAAGGTAATTAAAACGATAAAAACGGCGTTCGTACGAACGCCGTTTTTGAATACTGTTAAATTAAAGCCGAAGTCAGATAGTGGCTTTTTCGAGATAGGCCGTAAAGGACTTGGAAGCAAATAAACCTGCGCCTGCGACGATACATATAGCGATGTCGGCAAAGGTAAAGGCGTTATAAAGGAAGCTCCACGCTACCGCACTGTAATTGTCGGGGTCTCCCGAACCGAATACGAAAATTCCGCTTACGACGTGCGCGAAGTAACGGAGTACGCTCGCAAGGACTGCGCCCAACACGAATTGGAGTATTTTTTTGTCTTTGAAAAGGTTAAGTTCCTTAAAAAGTCCCGCAAGACCTATTCCGCCGAAAGCGATGGGGTAGTCCAAAAGGAACTGAGCGGGGTGGTAGAACCACGGAGACTGAATAAACTGCAAGAGTCCGTAGATTGCGCCGACGACGAGACCTTTACGAATTCCGAACATATAGGAGAAAATCATAAGGGGAAGAAGGCTTGCGAAAGTAATCGAACCGCCTTGGGGCAGGCTGAAAAGTTTTACGTAGCTTAAAGCAAAGCTCATCGCCATAAGAACGCCTGCGTAAACGATAGTTTTGGTGCGGTTGTGTTCGGGGTGTTTTTTGCCGAGAACCATAGCTAAAACTACGTCTATCGCAACGAGAACGGCGGTGAGAACGTAAAGTACGACTTCTTTTGATACTTCCACTTCGTCGTTACCTTTATAGAGAAGAACCATATGCGCGATAATTATCGCAAGGAGAGCCGCTCCTATTATTCCCGCGGCGATTTTCGTGAACAAACCGAGTTTTTCTTTCTTGAACGCGGCAAGAATAAGTCCGACTACGGCGAGCACTATAATTAAGGATAAAAGGCAAACTACGGGGATAAAGGTGGTAAGGTCTATATCATCTTTTGCGAAATACTTATCGAGTTTCAAAAAGAGTAAAAGAGCACTTACGCCTATCGCGTATCCGACGGACAGACCGATAGTCGTCTTTTTGAAGTCGGGTAACAATTCGGGACGATATTTTTTCATAATTACGAAAACTATGAGAAAAATGACCGCCAGAACGAGTCCGACAAGGAAGGCTATTTCCGACGATTTGTCGAAAGTATCCATTTGACTGAAAGATTCTTGAAACATAAAATTCTCCTTTCCGGGAGCTACGCTAAAATAAAAATCCCCAAGAAGAGATTATCTTAGGGACGCAATTATGCGACAGCCTTCTTTCGTGAGTATCAGCTCAATCAAGTTCTAAGGGTGTAATCTCAGACAGCGTATACTGTCACCCCCGGCAATTATTAAGTTATTTTCATTATAGCAGACGACTCACAAATGTCAAATGTATTGATAAATTTTTTCGTATTTGGTAAAATTACCGATATGGAAAAGTTGACGATAAAAAACTTAACTATAAAATATCTTTACGGCGCGATGGCGATAAGCGACCTTACGCTTACTGCCGATAAAGGGGAAATAGTCGCGGTAACGGGGGATACCGAGAGCGGGAAAACTTCTTTACTTAAATGTATCGCCGGGTTGGTTCCTGCAGGAAGCGGAGAAATTTTTATCGACGGAAAAAACGTTACCGAATCGAGATGTAAGGACAGAAACGTTTGTCTTGTGTACGAAGACGGTTGTTTTTTTGAAAACCGTTCGGCTAAGTACAATATAGAGTATCCGTTGAAGATAAGAAAAGTCGATAAGGCTTTACTCGAAGAAAAGGTAATCTCCGCTTGCAACGCGGTAGGGTTTCCGCAGGAAAAGTTAAGTTGCAAAGTAAAAAAACTGTCGGTCGAAGAGAGATTTTCGTTGTCGCTGGCGAGAGCATATAATAGGGAAGCAAAGATATATCTTTTCGACGACCCGTTGAAAAAGGTAGCAGACAGGGAGAAATATTTTGCCGTTCTGAAAGATTTTATGATAAAAAAGGCGGATAGCGGAGCGGTAATTTACGCCACTTCGTCGGGAAAAGAGTGTCGGGAACTCAACGGAAAATGCGTCCTTCTGAACTACGGCATCTGCTTACAGGACGGGAATATAAACGAAATTATTAGCAAACCGCGTACCGTCGGGACGATAAGAAAGTTTTTGCCCGAAGCGACGATTATCGAAGGTAAGATTACTGCCGATAACGGGAATATTATTTTCAAGGGAAACGCTATCGAAAAAATACTCGATAAAGACAAACTTATGTCGGATATATTTATAGGTAAAGAGTGCTTAGGGTATTGCGACGGACAAAACTTATTTTTGTATGACGTTAGAAGCGAAAGAATTATCTATTTTAGTTGACGAAAGTATTTTAATAATGTATTCTTATAGCGTAACCTGAAATCGATGAACTGTCGGAGACGAAGCTTACTTTTGTGAATATGTTTCATAAGTATATCGGAACTCCGCATTTTTGCGGAGTTTTTCGTTTTTTCGACGGCAATAAAAAATTAAGGAGACCGATATGAAAAGGATAGGAGTAATAGGAATAATAGTAAGCGGAAACAAAGAATCCGTGCAGGAAATGCAATCGTATCTTACGGAATATTCCGATATAATCGTAGGACGAATGGGCGTACCGATGCCCGAAAATCACATATCGGCGATAAGCCTTATCGTAAAAGGCGAGAACGAACGCGTAAGCGCGCTGACGGGAAAACTTGGCAGATTGAAGGATATAACCGTAAAATCAGCCTTGACGAATATAGAAGTGGAGGAAAAATAACTTATGAAAAAAGCAATTTGCATTATTCTTACGGTAATAATGGTTTGCAGCGTTTGCGTCTTTGCCGTGGCGTGCAAAAATACCGAAACCGAAAAGACTACGATAAACGTAGTCGTACCCGACGGAGCTCCCGCTCTCGCCATAGCGAAAATGCTTGCGGGAAGCAGTTTCGAAGGATACGAAGTCAAGTATCAGATAGTTGACGGAACAGATATAGCGGCTAAGTTGTCCGCTCAGCCGTCCTTAGCCGATTTAGCGATATTACCCACGAATATGGGCGCTAAACTCTATAATTCGGGTATCGGAATTAAGATGGTCGCGACTAACGTATACGGTCTTTTGTACCTTGTGGGGACGGAAGAAGTAATATCTATTTCTTCTCTCAAAGGACAGAAAATACTTTGCACGGGACAAGGCGGAACTCCCGACTTCGTACTTCAATACGTTCTTAACGTAAACGGAATTACCACCGACGAAGTGGAAATAGAGTATATATCGAAAGGAAGCGACGCCATAGCCGCGTTAAAGAACGGAACGGCGAAATTCGCTTTACTCGGAGAACCCGCCGCAACGATGGCTGTAAGCAAAGCCGGAGCGCAAGTTCTGTTCGACATGCAGAGCGAATGGGAAAAGAGTACGGGAACGTACGGATACCCGCAGGCTTGCACCGTGGTCACGAACGATTTGTTCTCGAAACATTCCGCGTTTATCAAAGCGTTTTTGAAAGAAATGAACGCTAATCTTACTTGGGTAAGCGAAAACGTGGAAGCGACCAACGCCGCTATTACCGCAAACGGCGGAGCGACTAACTTTGCTTCCGCTGAAGTAATTTCCCGTTGCAACGTAAAATACGTGGGAGCTATGGACGCTAAGGCCGACGTAGAAAAATATCTTGAAATTATGGCTACGTTCAACAATAAGTTTATCGGCGGAAAACTCCCCGACGCGGGATTTTACGCAGGAGTAAGTCTCGACTAAATGAAGAAATTTTTGGCTAAGTTCGGCGGCGTAATTTATCCCTTGGTCGCTATCTGTTTATTGATAGCCGTATGGGAGATTTTTGCCGCCGTAGTCAATATAGAACTGATTATTCCCGATGTGAAAACTACGTTTTCGCATCTTTTTGCGTTGCTCGGACAAAAAACGTTTTACAAAGCGGTGGGGAATACGCTTTTGCGTTCCCTTATAAGTTTCGCTTTGGCAGCGGTTTTCGCAATGGCGTTAAGTTTGTTATCGCTTATAGACGCCGTTAAAAAACTGTTGTCGCCGATAATAAAAGTAATGCGTTCCATTCCGACGATGAGCATAATTTTGCTTACGGTAATCTGGCTCAAACCGTCCACGAGTCCTATACTTATTACTTTCCTTATAATTTTTCCGATAATGTATTCGGGATTTTTCAGCGCGATTACGGGGGTGGACAGAGAACTTATCGAGATGAGCAAAATTTATAAAGTTCCGATAAAAAATCGAATTTTTCAGCTGTATTTACCGCAGATAATGCCGTCTGCGTTGGATAATATGCAGTCGTCGATAAGTTTTACCGTTAAGGTAATTATTTCGGCGGAAGTCATAGCTCAAACGAGAAATTCGATGGGTATTATGATGCAGCTTGCAAGGGGATATCTGGAAACGGCTGAGTTACTCGCGTGGACTTTGGCTGCGATAGCTTTAAGTTACCTTTTGGAACTCGTCGTTTACGGAATAAAGAAAATCGTCGTGAGGTGGAAATGATACTCAGAAATATTAAAAAAAGCTACGGCGATAAAGTAATTTTCGATAATTTCGATATAGAATTCGAGCAGGGAAAAATTACCGCGATATTAGGGCGTTCGGGGTGCGGAAAAACCACTCTTCTTAACATAATTTGCGGTTCGGTCGAATATACGGGGGAAGTGGAAAGACCCGATAAAATAAGTTATATTTTTCAGTCGCAAAGGCTCGTGCCGAATTTAACTGTATACAAGAATTTAGAGTACGTTTTATCCTATATCCGCGATAAAAACGAGAAAAACAAGCATATAGAAGAAGTATTGAGAATGGTCGAAATGTACGACGAAAGGGGGAAATATCCGTCGCAGTTGTCGGGGGGTATGGCGCAGAGAGTGAGCCTTGCGAGAGCTTTCGTTTACGACGCGCCGCTTATGCTTATGGACGAACCTTTTAAGGGGCTTGACGTATCGCTAAAAAAGAGAATAATAGACGTATTCAGGAAACTTTACGAGGGGTATAACAGAACAGTCGTTTTCGTTACGCACGATATAGACGAAGCGTTGTTCCTCGCAGACAGGATAATAGTGTTGGAAGAAGGCGGAAAAATCGTATACGATAAAGAGTTATCGGTAGACAGAGCGGACAGGAAAGCGGGCGATTTTGCCGAAATAAAGAACGAAATCTACGGTATTTTGTAACGTCATAGTAAGAAAATCGTGAAAAATTTTTAGTTATTAGAGAGCGCGGCGGGTTTCGTCGCGTTTTTGCGTTGTTTTCGATGGTAATGAGACATTAAGAGTACGAATAAAAATTGACTAATTAAAAAAAGTTTAGTATTATATATGCATGATTATTTTAGGAATTGACCCGGGCTACGCAACGGTAGGGTTCGGGATATTGGAAAGTAACGGCAGTAGACACAAAGCGATAGAGTACGGAGTAATCACCACTCCGAAAGAAGATTCGCTTCCCAAACGTTTGGCTAAAATAGCCGAAGGTTTCAATATAATTATCGACCGTTATCATCCCGACGCCATCGCGATGGAAGAACTGTTCTTTACGAACAACCAGAAGACGGCGATATTGGTAGCCGAAGCACGCGGCGTAATTTTGCTTACGGCGTACCAAAAATGTAAAAATCTTTACGAATACACCCCTTTGCAGATAAAGCAAGCCATGACCGGCTACGGCAAAGCGGAAAAAAAACAAATACAGCAAATGGTTAAGACGTATCTTAATCTTACGTCCATACCTAAACCCGACGACGCGGCGGACGCATTGGCGGTGGCTTTGACGCACGCTCAGACCAACAGACTTGCGGGATTGTTCGGGATATAGGAGAAAATATGTTAAGTTTTATTAAAGGCGAAGCGGTAGACTTCGGCGAAAACACCGTAGTAATCGACAACGGCGGCATAGGGTACGAGCTGACCGTAAGTAGCGTTACCGTCGAAAAAATTAAAAACGGAAGCAGGTTCGTGTGCTTGCAGTGCTATATGGCGGTGAGAGAAGACGGAATATCCTTGTACGGTTTTTTGACGAAAGAAGAAAAAAACATGTTTTTGAAATTAATAACGATAAGCGGAGTCGGTCCGAAAGCGGCGATAGGGATACTTTCCGGGATGGAAGTTTACGACCTTATGAGAGTCATTATGGCGTCCGATATAAAGGCACTGTCCAAACTTAAAGGCGTGGGTAAAAAGACCGCCGAAAGAATAGTATTGGAACTGCGCGGAGAAATCGACGCGGAAAGCAGAGAAATTATGGAGTCGGCTAAGGCTGTCGGCGCGGAAGAAACGTTGGACGCGGACTCTGCGGACGCGATAAGCGCGTTGCGTAGTTTGGGATTTACGCAGGCGGAAGCTACCGAAGCGGTAAAAAAGGCAAAGCCTTTTGCGAAAACGGCGGAAGAACTCGTTGCGAAAGCGTTGCGTAGTCTGTAAGGAGAGAATATGGAATTTGACGACGAAAGATTAATTTCTTCGGTAAAACTCGAAAACGACGAAAACGAGAACATTTTACGCCCGAAAGAAATCGACGAATACATAGGGCAGGAAAAGGTAAAGAGTAACCTTAAAGTTTTTATGCACGCGGCGAAAAAACGCGGCGAAAGTCTCGACCACGTTTTACTTTACGGTCCGCCGGGATTAGGAAAAACTACGTTAAGTCACATTATCGCGAACGAAATGAACAGCGACATAAAAATAACTTCGGGGCCCGCCATAGCGAGAGCGGGAGACCTTGCGGCTATTCTTACCAATCTCGACGACGGAGACGTTTTGTTCGTGGACGAAATTCACAGGCTTAACCATAACGTTGAAGAAATACTTTATCCCGCGATGGAAGATTTTATGCTGGATATGGTTTTGGGTAAAGGTCCGAGCGCAAGGACTATGCGACTTCCGTTGAAACATTTTACGTTGGTGGGAGCGACGACGAAAGCGGGTATGCTCGGCGCGCCGCTTCGCGACCGTTTCGGCGTGGTATGTCGTCTCGAAATGTACACTCCCGAAGAACTTTCCATAATAATAGACCGTTCGGCAAGAATACTTAACATTGCGATAGACCCCGACGCGACGTACGAAATTGCGAGAAGAAGCAGGGGAACACCGCGTATAGCGAACAGATTACTTAAAAGAGTAAGAGATTTCGCCGAATACGAAAACAGTTCCACCGTCACGAAAGCCATTTCAAAAACCGCTTTGGCGAGTCTTGAAGTGGACGAACTCGGACTCGATAATACCGACAATATAATTTTAAGGACGATTATAGAAAAATTCAACGGCGGTCCCGTAGGGCTGGATACTTTGGCGGCGGCGAGCGGGGAAGAGACGAACACGATAGAAGACGTTTACGAACCGTATCTTATTCAGCTCGGTTTTATCGCACGTACTCCGCGCGGAAGAATATGCACACCGAACGCATATAAACACCTGAATATTCCGTATACGGGAAATAATGCGTTCGTTACAGCACCGTCGGAGGAAGAATAATATGGCAGAACTTTTAAGAAGCGATTTTTATTACGATTTACCGAAAGAGCTTATAGCGCAGACGCCCGTATATCCGCGCGACGCGTCGAGACTTCTTTATTACGATAAAGCTACCGATAAATATCAAGATTTACACTTTTACGATATTTACGATATTCTGCACCCCGGGGATTTACTCGTCGTGAACAATACGAGAGTAATTAACGCAAGATTGCACGCATACGACG
The DNA here is from genome assembly GCA_002439705.1 of Christensenella sp. UBA6420. Lineage (GTDB taxonomy): Bacteria > Bacillota > Clostridia > Christensenellales > DTU072 > CAG-1782. The sequence goes on along the minus strand of DJPE01000071.1, from coordinate 10,120 downwards.
AAAAAGCCCGTAAATACGAAGTGTTTTTGTTAAAACGTCGTTCTCTCAAAGAGTGGGAAGTTTTGTTGAAGCCTGCGAGAAAAGCTAAAATAAATTCCGTATTGACGGTCAATTCGGAGCTTTCGTTAATGGTTAAGGAGATACTCGACGACGGCGTAAGGCTCGTAGAATTCGATTTCGACGGAGTGTTCGAAGACATTTTGTCGAGAGTGGGCGAAGTTCCGCTTCCGCCGTACATTACCGAAAAACTCGAAGATAAAGAGAGATACCAAACGGTTTACTCGAAGACCGAAGGTTCGGCGGCGGCTCCCACGGCGGGGTTACACTTTACCAACGAATTGTTGGATAAACTGAAAGCTAAGGGGGTAGAAGTGGCAGAAGTCCTGCTCCACGTAGGTTTGGGAACGTTTAGACCCGTGAAAGAAGATAACGTTCTTAACCATAAAATGCACTCGGAGCATTATGAAATTACCGAAGAAACCGCCGAAAAAATAAATAAAGCGGTAAAAGAAGGCAGGAGAGTAATAGCCGTAGGCACTACGTCGGTCAGGACTCTCGAATCGGTAGCGGACGAAGACGGATACGTCAAAGCCTGCAAGGGGGAGACGGAAATTTTCATTTACCCGGGGTACAGGTTCAAGACGGTAAAAGGGCTGATTACCAACTTCCATTTGCCCGAATCCACTCTTATTATGCTCGTGAGCGCGATGCTCAGCAGGGAAAAGGTTCTGGAATTATATAAACACGCCGTGGACGACAAATACAGATTTTTCAGTTTCGGCGACGCAATGTTGATTTTATAAAGGGAGAAAATATGTTCAAGTACGAAGTAGTAAAGGTATGCAAGCAGTCGGGAGCGAGAATAGGTAGGTTTATCACTCCGCACGGAGTTATAGAAACTCCCGTTTTTATGCCCGTAGGCACGAAAGCCACCGTAAAATCTTTGTCGCCCGAAGAAGTTAAGGAAGCGGGTAGCCAAATTATACTCAGCAATACCTATCATCTTTATTTAAGACCGGGTCACGAACTCGTAAAGAAAGCGGGCGGACTTCATAAGTTTATGAATTGGGACAGACCCATACTTACCGACAGCGGCGGATTTCAGGTATTTTCTTTGTCGGCGTTGGGAAAAATAAGCGACGAAGGAGTATATTTTAACAGTTTTATCGACGGAAGCAAGCATTTTATGACGCCCGAAAAGTCGATAGAAATTCAAAGAGCTTTGGGTGGTGATATTATGATGGCGTTCGACCAATGCACGCCGGGTGGCGTAAGCTACGAAAAATCTGCTACCGCAATGGAAAGGACTTTACGTTGGCTCGAAAGAAGCGCAAAAGCCGCCGAAGGGGCGGAAAATCAGATACTGTTTCCGATTATACAGGGAAATATGTTTGAAGATTTGCGTATAGAAAGCGCGAAAAGAACCGTTCCTTACGCAAAATGCGGTATAGCGATAGGCGGATTAAGCGTGGGCGAGCCGAAAGACGTAATGTACAGAATGTTGGATACGATAAGGCCGTATTATCCCGAAAATATGCCGAGATACCTTATGGGCGTAGGCAGTGCGGACTGCATAGTCGAAGGGGTATGCCGCGGAGTGGATATGTTCGACTGCGTATTGCCGACGAGAATCGCCCGTAACGGAACGGCAATGACCATGCACGGGGATATAACGATAAGAAATGCGGCGTATAAAGAAGATTTCGGCCCGGTAGAAGAGGGTTGCGACTGCTATTGCTGTCGTAACTACACCCGCGCGTACGTTCGTCATCTTATTAACTGCGACGAAATTTTTGGCGGGAGACTTCTTTCCGTGCATAATATTCGTTTCTTGCACAGGTTGGTAAACAAGATAAAAGAAGCGATAATGCAGGACAGACTTCTCGACTTCCGCGACGAGTTTATCGCAGGGTATAAAGTCAAGGACGTAAAAAGTTTGGTGCAGAACTAAGTTTTTACTTGCGTAAATATCCGCGATAGTGTATTATAAAAAAAAGAAACATTTATAGGAGTGAAAAAATATGTTCAGTAATATTTTGGCAGCAAATACAAACAGCTGGTTAATGCCGGTTATTTTAGCCGTATTTTTCGTGCTTATGATAGTAATGACTATCGTTCCGCAAAGAAAACAGAAGAAGAAACAGGCTGAAATGTTCAACAGCATCCAGGTAGGCGATAAAATTATGACCATCGGCGGATTCGTCGGCGTAATCGTTGAATACGACGGAGCTAACGATCAGTACATCGTAAACGTAGGTACCGAAGAAAACCCCACCCACGTCGTTATCGTCAAGAACGCTATCCGTTCTAAAATGTAATTTTAATCGGAAAACGCATAAAAGCTGCCCAAAAGGCAGCTTTTTTCTTTACTGTTATTGCGTAACCGATTTTCTTTTTAAGTTGACGACGATTATACCGCTTATCGCGCCGGCTACTATTCCGAGAGCCACGTCGATAAGGCTTAATGCGTTGAATTTTACGCCATGACTTATTATTCCGAAAATAAGGATTGAAAGGAACGTATAAAGAAGACCGCTTATGGCTCCTTTGAACGCGCCGAGTTTAAGTTCTTTGAACCCGATAAAACAGCCTGCGAGAATACTTACTACCTTGATGGCTTCGTTTATGGGGAGAATAATTTTTTCGTTTACGTTAGTTAAGTTTACTATAAGCGAAAATACGAGTACCATAACGAGAGAAACTATAACTGCTATTACGGTAGTCCGAAGAATATCGAAAAAGAAAAATTTGTTCACGGATATTTTTTTCATACTGACCTCCGATATAGATAATATTCCGTCGTCGCTGAATTATGACGGAGAAGAACGAATTAGTCGTATGTCTCGTAACAAAATAATTTATATTTATTTATATTATTAAATAAATAATATGTTGACTTGTACGCGTTTTACGGCTATAATATACCTATTCGGTATTTTAAGGGGGTAGTATGCTCTCCGTACCGAACGTAAGAAAAGCGAATAACACACGGAGGCACACCAAGTGAGCAAGACAAAATCCATTATTGTTCTTTCCATAGTGGGATTATTGATAGTAGTATTGGCTCTATTTATGTTCCCGCTTAACGGTAAAGATTCCTTCCAGATAGGGAACAGTAATTATGATTTCTACTGGATTACCAAAGCTATTTCCAAAGGTTTGGATTTACAGGGCGGTATGTACGCCGAATATTCGGCTAAATTAGTTACCGGCGAAGACGCGTCCGATTCCGAAATCGACGGCGCAATCAGTAACCTTGAAAATCTGCTTTTCGGAAAAGGTTATACCGAAGCCGTAGTAACAAAACAAGGCACGAACCAGATAAGAGTAGAAGTACCCGACATCGAAGACACGGGAGAACTTATGAGACTTATCGGTAAGCCCGCGACTCTCGAATTCAGAGACGCCGACGGCAATGTACTCGTAAAGGGTAGCGAACACTTAGCCGACTGCTATGCGGCTACCAGCGACGGCGCTTACGTAATCAAGTTGGAATTCAACAAGGCGGGTACCGAAGCGTTCTATAAAGCTACCAGCGACAACGTAGGTAAGACGCTCAGTATTTACATCGACGACGTAGAAGTAATGAGTCCTACCGTAAACGCGGCTATTTCCGACGGTAATGCGATAATCGAAGGTAATTACACTTACGAAACTGCCAACGAATACGCTACGAAGATTAAAGCCGGTATCGGTAACGTAAGACTCTCTCTTTTAAGAAGCGAAACCATTTCTCCTACGCTCGGCGACGAAGCGTTGTACAGAAGTATTCTTGCGGCGGCTATCGGCGTAGGTATAATACTTATATTCCTTGTAGTAATATACAGGGGACTCGGTCTTGCCGCTTCTTTGGCGTTGATATTCTACGTAGAGCTTCTCGTTCTGGCTCTTGCGATAGTGCCTTGGGTTCAGTTGACTCTTACCGGTATTGCGGGCGTAATTCTCAGTATCGGTATGGCGGTCGACGCGAATGTAATTATATTCGAAAAGATAAAAGAAGATAAACTTATCGGTAACAGGTTGGTACCCAGTGCGGTAGCGTCGGGCTTTAAGGACGCTCTCGCTACGATTATCGACGCGAACGTAACCACTATATTCGGTTCTATCATAATGATAATATTCGGTTCTTCCGCAATAAAGAGTTTCGCTATTACGCTTCTTATCGGTATAATCTTATCCATGTTTACGTCTTTGGTTATGACTCGTTTGTTTGTAAACTGCTTCATGGCGTTCAACGACGAGAACGAAGCCTTCTATGGCTTGAAGGCGAAGGAGGCTACGAATGACTAAGGTAAAGAACTTTTTTAAGAAATTCAAGACGCTTAAAATTTACGATAACAGAAAGCTTTTCTTTATAGCTCCGCTTATCGTCATACTTATAGCCTTGATTTGCGGTACTTGCTATCACTTCAACAACAGTCAATACGACAAGTTTGCTAACGTGGGCGTAGACTTTCAGGGCGGTACTCTTCTTACCGTTGAATTCAGCGAAACCGGTATGAACAGCGGCGACGCTTATAACGCAAACGTCGAAATGGTAAGACAAGTGCTTGAAAATAACGGATTAAAGATATCCAGCGTTCAGTCTTCGGGTGACAGCTCTATTATATTCCGTTATCTTAATTCGGCTGTTCTGGTAAACGGCGAATTACAGGATTACAGCACCGACGATAAAGTGTCCGAAATGAACACCTTGAACGAAAAGGTAAGAAACGACGTCGAAGCGGCTACCGTAGCTAAATACGAAGGCGCAATAACCGCAAAAACGACTACGACTCTTATCGGTAACACCGCAAGTATGCGTTTGTTAAGAACCGCACTTATCTCCGTAGCGATAGCGTTGGCGTTGATGCTTATATACATTATTATAAGATTCGACTTTTATTCGGCTTTGGCTGCGATAGTAGCGTTGTTGCACGATATTATAATAATGATGAGCTTTACCGTTATTTTCTACGTAGAAATAGGTTCTACTCTTATCGCTGCGATTATTACGATAGTAGCTTACTCCATCAACAACACGATAGTAGTATTCGACAGAATAAGAAGTACGATTAAACCTTACAAGAACACGTCGAAGACTTACGACATAGGCGAAGTAATAGACTCTTCCGTGCACGGAACCTTTACGAGAACCTGCTATACCACGTTGACTACGTTAATCGTTATCGTATTGCTTGCGATACTCGGCGTGGCTTCGATAAGGACTTTCGCTTTGCCGATAATATTCGGTCTTATCGGCGGTTTCTATTCGTCGGTATTTATAGCGGCTCCGTTGTGGGGTATCTTCAAAGGTTGGGGCAAGAAAATCAAAACCGCCAACGAAAACCGCAAGTTTGTTAAAGCCAAAAAGGAAAAAACAGCTAAGGCTTAAACCTGCAAAAACAAAAAAGGAAAGCCCGTGAAAAACGGGCTTTAATTTTATTATGATAATAAAGACGAACGACGAAACGACGATAAATCAAGCTCGAAAAATTTCCGAAAAATTAGCCATATCGGACGATTTGGCGTACTTGCTTGTAAAAAGGGGGGTCGACACGGCGGACGCTGCGAGAAAGTATTTGTATCCGTCCATAAAAGAACTCGCTTCACCGTACGAGTATTCCGGCATGAAAGAAGCGGTCGAAAAAATAAGCGAACATATAGAAAAAGGACATAAAATCGTAGTGTACGGCGATTACGACTGTGACGGAATAAGCGCGGTAACTATACTTATGCGTGCTTTCGGCGGGCGTAATATCAATATAAATTACTATATTCCCGTAAGGCAGGAAGAAGGGTACGGGCTTAATTGCGAAGCGATAGATAAGATAATTCGCGACTTTAACCCTGATTTGTTGATTACTGTAGATTGTGGGATAACTGCAGTTAAGGAAGTAAAATACGCTTTAGAGAAAGGACTCGACGTAGTAGTGACCGACCATCATACGATAGGGGCAGAACTTCCCGATTGTATCGTAGTAGACCCGTGTTTTAATCCGCAGCTTACGCAGTTCTGCGGAGCGGGAGTCGCGTTTACGCTTGTCAGAGCTTTATTCGGCGAAGAGTATGCGATGCGATTTATCGACGTGTGCGCCATAGCTACAATAGCCGATATAGTTCCGCTCGTCGGAGATAACAGAACTATCGTAAAATACGGACTCGAAACGATAAGAAAAGGGAAGGCGAAAGTAGGAATAAACGAACTTATTTATAAGGCAGGCTTAGACAAACGACACGTCACGTCCTACGATATAGGTTTCAAAATCGCGCCGAGATTAAACGCGGCGGGGAGATTAAGCGTAGCGCACAGTTCGGTAAATCTTCTTATGACGGAAGACGCAACGATAGCATCGTTTATTGCGGAAGAACTGTCCATGCGTAACACCGAAAGGCAGGACATAGGCAAACAAATATATAACGACGCCATGCGACTTCTTTACGGATACGATTTCGGCAAAAATCACGTTATTGTCCTTAACGGCAAGACTTGGAACGAAGGAGTAATAGGTATATCCGCGGCAAAAATAGCGGAATACTTCAATATGCCTACGATACTTCTTACTGAAGGAGCGGACGGTGTAATAAAAGGTTCGGCGAGAAGTATTAGCGGAATAAATATAGTTGAACTAATCGCTACGCAAAAAGATTTACTTTCAGGCTTCGGCGGTCACGCAATGGCTGCGGGGCTTAGTATGCCGAAAGAAAACTTCAAAAAGTTTTTTGCGGGAATTAACGAAATAGCGGAAAAGTTTCCGGACGAAAATTTTAAGCGAAAAGAGTCTTACGAAGCGGAAATTCCCGTCAAAAATATAAGCTACGGATTCGTAAAAGAATTAGAGCTTCTCGAACCTTTCGGATATAAAAATCCGTCGCCTGCGTTTTGCGACAGGGAGCCGGGTTTTAAGATGACGAGGATAGGTTACAGTAATCACGTCAAGGGCGGAACACAGGCTGCGGAGATAGTATGTTTTAATAAGTTCGATGAGATGCCGGCGTATCTTTCCGCGAAAGAAAAAACTGTAATCTACAGCTTAGGGAAGAATTATTTTAACGGCAACGAATACGAACAGATAAGAATAAAAAAATTGCTTTACAGCGATTTTTCTGTAGCTACGGATACGCTTGAAGCTCGATTTGCGGAGTTCTCGAATAAAATAACCGTAAACGACGGCAAAGTGAAACCGACTAATGGATTAGGAGTAAAGCTTGACGTATTTTTCGACGAAAATACCTTTAAGGAATTTACCGAAAAGAACGGTAACGTAAGGAAACTTTATTCTTCGTGCGACGATTACGAACTTACCGACACGGCGGTTTTGTCGCCGAAATTCGATTTTCCGTTCGGGTATTTCGATGCGATTGCGGTACACGGAAAAGTAACCGAAAAAATGAAAAAGTTTTTTGAAACGCTGTCGGCAAATTTTGTCGATTTTGACCGTAAAGAACTTCTTTTTCCCGATATAAAAATTGACGAAATGCGGACTGTATACGTGCGGTTAAGGAAATTTTCATCGTGGAAAGTTAGGAGCAAAGACGAGTTGTATTTCCGCTTGAAAAACGACGGAACAGATTGTTCTTACGAAAATTTCACCGTCTATTTTTATATACTGCTCGACGTAGAGTTGATAAAAATAGACGATAATGATATACTTATAGTTAATAATCGGAAAACAGACCTAAACGCGTCGCCGATATTCAGGTACATATATGGATAAATTATTGACGGAACGGATTAACGAATTTTTAGATAAAGCAAAAACCGCATTTTCGGAAGAAGACTATCTTGCGGTCAAGTTTGCGTGTGAGTTCGGAGCTAATGCGCACGAAGGACAGAAACGCGTTTCGGGCGAAGATTACTTCACGCATCCCGTTGCCGTGGCGACGATTTTGCTCGATATGGGGTTAGACCCCGATACCGTTATTGCGGGGCTCTTGCACGACGTTATCGAAGATACGGGCGTGACGGAAGAAGAACTTAAAAATAAATTCGGCAGTTCCATTTCCAACATGGTCGAAGCAGTCACTAAACTTACCCGAATAAATTTCAATTCTACCGAAGTGGAACAAGCCGAGAATATAAGGAAACTGTTTTTCGCTATGGCGAAAGACATAAGAGTTCTGCTCGTAAAGCTTGCCGACAGGCTGCACAATATGCGTACGCTCGACTCTCTACCACCCGAAAAGCAGGAAAAGAAATCGCGCGAAACGCTTGATATTTACGCTCCGCTTGCGGGCCGGCTCGGTATATCGTGGATAAAGTGCGAAATGGAAGATTTGTCCATGAAATATCTTTATCCAGAGGATTATGCTTATCTTGACGAAAAACTTGCCGACCAACGCGACGCGAGAATGAAATTGGTCAATAAAGTAGCCGACGAACTGAGCGCGCAGCTTAAAGACCTAAATATGAAGTTCGAAATAAAAGGTCGTCCGAAGCACTATTATTCCATCTATAAGAAGATGAAAAATCAGCACAAGACTTTCGAACAGATTTACGACCTGGTAGCTGTACGCGTAATCGTCGAAAACATAGGCGATTGCTACACCGTACTCGGAATAATTCACTCGATGTGGAAGCCTATTCCCGGTAGGTTCAAAGATTATATTGCTTCGCCGAAACCGAACATGTACCAAAGTTTGCATACGACTATCGTCACGAACTTCGGGCAAGTATTCGAAATACAGATAAGAACCTTTGAAATGAACCGCGTGGCGGAATACGGTATCGCGGCGCATTGGAGATATAAGGAAGGGACGACGGGGCCCGTATCCGATTTTGACAGAAAACTCGGTTTTATCAAAGAAGTTATGGACGTCCAGGGCGACCTTAAAGACTCTTTGGAATTTATCGACACGCTAAAAGACAGCGTTTCTACGAACGAAATTTACGTTTTCACGCCGAAAGGCGACGTTTTTGACCTGCCGATAGGGGCTACGTGTATCGACTTTGCGTACAGAGTTCACAGCGAAGTCGGCAATAAGTGTATAGGCGTACGAGTCAACAACAAGATGACACCCGTGGGTACTGTGTTACAAAACGGCGACGTCGTTGAAGTCATCACGTCCAACAATGCGAAAGGGCCTTCCCGCGACTGGGTAAAATATGCGACGACTCCTGCGGCAAAGGCTAAAATCAGAAGTTTCTTTAAGAAACAGATGAAAGAAGAAAACATAAAGCTCGGCAAGGAAATGCTTGAAAAGGAAGCCAAACGCAAAGGTTACAATTTGCCCGACCTTATGGCTCCCGCATATCTTAAACTTATTATCGAGCGTTATAAATTCTCCGACGTGGACGATATGTTTGCTTCGATAGGGTACGGCGGAATAAAAACCAACCAAATACTCTTCAAACTTATAGATTTTTACAAAAAATCGCAGGAAGCGAACGCACCCGTTTTGCCGAACGCGCCGGAACAGAACAATTCCGTAAAGAAACGCAGAGCACACAGCGGTATACTTATCGACGGATACGACGATTTTCTTATAAGGCTTGCACGCTGTTGCAATCCCGTTCCTGGCGATAAAATAATAGGTTATATTTCCCGCGGATGCGGAGTTACCGTGCACAGAGCGGACTGTCCGAATATCGCTAATATGGAAAAAGAGCGTCTTATGAGTGCGAAATGGGCAAATCATGACGATTCTATGTACAATGCGCCCGTTTACGTCGAATGTGAAAATAAGGGGACTATGATAGCTTCGATAACGGGGGCTATGGTTAATCTCGGCTTGCAGATGTCGAGTTTCAGCGCGCAACCTAACAAGGCTAACGACAGGTTGCAGATACAGATGGGACTCGAAATCAAGAACTCGGGAGACCTTGACCAGGCTATCAAAAAACTCGGCGGACTCAAAGGAGTAATTACCGTAGAGAGAGGATTGCGAAGCTAAAAAAATTTTTATTATAAATTGATTAAAACGTTTGACATAATCTTTTCTGTATAGTATTATATTGAAGTCGCTTAGGTAAACAAACGGGGTGTAGCGCAGTTTGGTAGCGCACGTGGTTTGGGACCATGGGGTCGGGAGTTCGAGTCTCTTCACCCCGACCAGATAAGTTACTTAATGATGAGGGCCTTTAGCTCAGTTGGTCAGAGCGGTCGGCTCATAACCGATTGGTCCGGGGTTCGAGTCCCTG
>DJPE01000040.1 GCA_002439705.1 Christensenella sp. UBA6420 | reverse complement strand
TTCCCCGAATATTTTTGGCAAACCGGTATCAAAACGGAAAATTTGAAAATAACATATAACGTAACGACGGGAGGACATTATAAGAACGGTCATATTAACGGGCGGCGGCACGGCGGGACACGTCATTCCGTCTCTCGCTCTTTTACCCGAACTGAAAAAAAGAAATATAAATGCGGTTTTTATCGGCGGCGACGGTATGGAAAAAGATTTAGTCACCGCAAGCGGAATTCCTTTCCGGTCGGTAAGCGTGGTTAAATTCGACAGAAAAAATCCGTTTAACAACCTTAAAATCCCCGCAAAGCTCATTAAAGGAACGGCGGAAGCGGAAGAAATTTTCGGTTTCGTAAAGCCCGACGTAGTATTCGCAAAAGGCGGTTACGCTTCTCTTCCCGCCTGTTTCGCCGCAAAAAAACTTTCCGTACCCGTAGTAGTACACGAAAGCGACTATTCTTTCGGTTTAGCCAACAAAATTATAAAAAAATTCGCCGCGGTGACTCTAACTTCTTTCCCCGAAACTGGCGGAAAGTGCGTGGGGAATCCCGTCCGCAGAGAAATTCTTTGCGGAAACAAATATAGAGCAAAAACTTTTTATCCCGTAAATCCGAATAAAAAAACCGTACTTATATTCGGCGGCAGTTCGGGCGCGACGAAAATTAACGAAACGGTATACGCGGGACTCGACGAGCTGACGGAAAAATACAATATAATTCATATCGCGGGCAAAAACGGCGATTTTACGAAAGAACGTAAAGATTATTATCAAATTCGGTACACTTCGGATATAGCCGACATTTTCGCCCTGTGCGACGTAGCGGTATCGAGAGGCGGAGCGAACGCACTTTCCGAACTCGCCGCTCTTAATAAACCCGCCGTAATAATTCCTTTGCCGAAAGGTACTTCCCGTGGAGACCAGTTGGACAATGCTATATCGTATAAAAAACGAGGATATTTTGAAATACTTTCGCAAAACGAACTTACGGTAGACTCACTTATCGCCGCTATAAATAAAGCGAAAAAGAACGCTAATCCGACATTTTATACCGCCGACGCAGTTAAACTTATCGTAGACGAAATAGAAAAATTCTGTTAAACAAGCGTTTCGTCTGCTCGTTCGGGAATTTGGGATAGCGTGTCGAAAACAGGTTATTTTTGTTTTTATTTGACTACTTTTGCGATTGAAATAACCTTTTTACGGAAAAGTCGTATCATCGTTTACGAGGTGATACCATGAGAAACTTTGTAAAAAAACACACAGTCGGAATACTCGCCGTAATTTTACTTACGGCAATCATAGTTTTGTCGATAGCGGCTTTCGCTCCGAAAAAGGACGAAACGGTAACCGACGACCGATTAGACGACACGTCGAAAGTGACACCGACAAGTCCCGACGACAAACAGGAAATACCGTTCTACTCGCAGACCTTACCGAAAAGCTCTTCGCCGTCCGAACGCTATCTCTTCGAACAGACTATCTGCGGCAACGGCAATATAAGACTTGCGGCGGCTTTACAGACCATATGCGCAACTTATATAATAGCGGAAACAGACTGTAAGTCCGGCGACGTAGCCGCCGATAAAAAAACCGTAGGCATCGTAAAGACCGACTCTCTCGGCAACATCGAAAAGTCGATAAGTCTTCAAAATAACTGCGCTTACCATTACGTCGCGTCTAACCTTACCAACGACGGCATTGTGATAATTGTAGCCGATGATACGAAATCGCACTTATTTGTAACCGTAACCGATTACGACCTGAACGAAACAAAAACCGAAGCCGTACCCTACGCCGAAACTGCAAAAATATTCCCGCTTAACGATTGCTATTTGATATTTATAAACAACGGACAAGAGACTTTCGTGCTGAAATCGGGGAAAGACGGCTTTGACTTTTCTTCTTTTTCTCTCGGAGAAATAGTCGACGTGTTTGACTTCGGAACTTATTTCAAGATATTCTACAATGCTACAGACGGATACGGAATAAGCGATTTGTCAAAAACAGACTTTACTGTAATTAAAACGATATTTGTATCGTCGGCTACGCTTAACTGTATTATTCCTTTCGTTGAAAACGGAAAACAAATTTATCTCGCCGCCGAAAGCGACAACGGGTTATACGTACGAAAATTTTATTCCGACCTTTCTCCGTCTGCTTCCGACCGTAAAAAAATAGGTTCGGCTACTCTTATAGGATACGGAGCGGACGAAGCTAACGCATACCTTTGTCTTACGGGCGGAATAAGCGGCATAGTAACTGTAAGAACTAACCTTACTTTATCCTATTCATTAAACAAAACTTCTACCGCTATATCGAAAATTTACGACAGAGCGTTCGGTTCGGATGGGTTCACCCTTTTAGTATCCGACGGTGACGGTAAATTAGTCACGATTAAAATAAGCGAAAACGGTTCGGAAACCACTTACTACGACGCAACGGATAATGCAACGTTGTTTGTATACCCTAACGGCACTTACGGAATAGCGTATAATTCGACGTTCTACGATTATTCCGCGATAAAAATAATAGGTCTTAAATAAGGACGGAAAAAACCTCCTTTTGTAATGCTGTCATATTTCTTAGCAGCGTATTATTTTCCGTTCCATAGATAGACGGCAAGGTCAACCTTGTCGTCTGTTACTTTTACGCCTTCTCTTTCCAAAAGACTTTTCTGCACTTCAAGTCCGCCGAAAGCGAATCCGCCCGACAGCCTGCCTTCACGATTTACCACTCGGTGGCAAGGCACAATTATGGGTTCCGGATTGACGTGCAGGGCGTATCCGACATAACGGGCGGCTCTCGGTCTGCCTATCATAGCGGCTATGCACCCGTAGGTAGTCACTTTGCCTTCCGGCACTTTCTTTACCGCTTCGTAAACCTGTCTGAAAAAGCCTTCGTCTTTCGTCATAATAATCTCCGTTTTTTACATTGCGTTTTGGCGGTCGTCACCTACGCTTTTATACCCGGGATATAAAAAAAGAACGGATTTTCCGTTCGTTTGATACTTTGTGGTGCCGTTGACCGGGGTCGAACCGGTACGATATTGCTATCGAGGGATTTTAAGTCCCTTG